>JBDKHE010000601.1:0-5400 GCA_039797805.1 Verrucomicrobiota bacterium | reverse complement strand
GCGGTTGCGCGGCGGTTGCTCGGTTTCCTGCCGGCCAACAACGTGCTCGACCCGCCCCATGCCCCGACGCCCAGCCTGAACCTCGCGCCGGACCCGGTCATGAACGAACTGGTCCCGGCGGATGCCAAGTCACCGTTGGACATCTACAAGATCGTCAACCGGCTGGTCGACAACGGCGACTTTCTCGAGGTGCACCGCGAATGGGCGAAGAATCTGGTGGTGGGCTTCGGTCGCGTGCAGGGCATCGTCTGCGGCATCGTCGCCAACCAGCCGATGGTCAAGGCCGGCACGCTCGACATCGATTCCTCCGACAAGGGCGCGCGCTTCATCCGCTTTTGCAACGCCTTCAACATCCCGATCGTCACGCTCGTCGACATCCCGGGCTTCATGCCCGGAGTGGCGCAGGAACGCGGCGGCATCATCCGCCACGGGGCCAAGATGCTGTTCGCCTACGCCGCCGCTTCGGTGCCGAAGATCACCGTCATCATGCGGAAGGCCTACGGTGGCGCCTACCTGGCGATGTGCAGTGCCGACATGGGCGCCGATCTTGTCTATGCTTGGCCGACCGCCGAAATCGCCGTCATGGGTGCCGAAGGCGCGGTGAAGATCCTGTATAAACGGGAGATCGCCGCCGCCAAGGAGCCCAAGGCGAAGGAATCCGAGCTAGCCACGGAATACCGGGCCAAGTTCGCTTCACCCTACGAGGCGGCCCGCAAGGGACTCATCACCGACGTGATCGAACCGGCCCAGACCCGGGCGGTCGTCGCCATGGCCCTGAGAAACACCTTGTCCAAGCGCGACACCCGTCCGCCCAAGAAACACGGCAACATTCCCCTCTAACCCTGATATTCCTGCGCTATGAAAAAACTCCGCGTTACCGTTGACGGCAAAGCTTACGAAGTAACGGTCGAAATGACCGATGAGCCTGCTGTCGTCACCCCATCATCCGCCGCCCCTGCCGCTCCGGTGGCGTCCGCCCCCGCACCCGTCGCGACCAACGTCGCGGCTCCGGTCGCTGCTGCTCCCGCGGCGGCTGCCGCCGGCGCCGTGCGCAGTCCGCTCGCCGGAAAAGTGGTTTCCATTGATGTGCAGGTGGGGGCCACCGTCGCCGCCGGCGCCCAGCTGGCGACCATCGAGGCCATGAAGATGAACACCTTCGTCTTTGCCGAACAGGCTGGCACGGTCAAATCGATCACGGCGAAAGCCGGAGAGGCCGTCGAGGAAGGAGGCACCCTGCTGGTGATCGGCTAACCCTGATCCCTTTCCCGCCATGCACGTGCTGCCACTGCCAGTGTTTGCCGAAACCGTTCGGTTTCCCTGGATGAACCTGTTCTGGGTGATCCTCGGGATCGCGGTGTTTCTCTGCCTCCTGGCGGCCATGGGCCGCTATCTGGCCGCGACGCACCCGAGCCCGCAGCCGGCTGTGGCCAAGGCCCAAAACCCGCTGGCCGGCGTGCCGACGGATGTGGCCGTGGTGATCGCCGCCGCGGTCTACGCGGCCTTGGGTGACAACGCCCGGGTGACCTCGGTCGTGCCCCAGCAGCCTCTGACCGTGAACGTCGACAAGCTCATGCTCATGTGGTCGCTCGAAGGCCGGCGGGAGATCTATTCCTCCCACCGCGTCCGTTGAGCCGGCCTCCCTCCTTCGGTTGCCAACCCATCCTATGATTTCCACCGCCATATCCTCCGCCGCCATCATGTTCGGGCTGGCATTGGTGATATCCATGCTGGTGGCGGGTCTCATCTCGCTGCTGTTCTTTGTCGTCCGGAAATTCGGCGGAGGCTCCTGAACCGTATGAACCTCTCCGACATTGCCGGAATTTTTCAAGGCATCACCACCCTGGTGCAGAGCCATCCCTCGCTGCTCATGGCGAGGTTGGCCCTGATCGCGCTGGGCGGACTGCTGATCTTTCTCGGGCGCAAAGGCATTCTGGAGCCGCTGCTGATGATCCCGATGGGACTCGGCATGGCGATGGTCAACGCGGGGGTGCTCTTTCTGGATCCCGCGACCTCCGCGGTGATGGCCCGCAGCACCGGCGAAGCCGTCATGGCGAACGGGACCACGCCGGGAACGCTTTTCCTGGCCCCGCTGGTGACGGATACCGGCGACCTCATGTACATCCTGCAGATCGATTTTCTGCAGCCGATCTACACCTTCGCCTTCAGCAACGGCCTGATCGCCTGTTTTGTTTTCATGGGCATCGGCGTGCTCCTTGACGTCGGCTTCCTGCTGGCCCGGCCCTTTCAAAGCATGTTTCTGGCCATGTGTGCCGAGTTGGGAACGGTCGCCACCTTCCCGATCGCCGTGGCCTTGGGGTTCAACTACAACGAAGCGGCGTCCATCGCGCTCGTTGGTGGCGCGGACGGCCCGATGGTGCTGTTTACTTCGCTGACTCTGGCCAAACACCTGTTTGTCCCCATCACGGTGGTGGCCTATCTTTATCTCGGTCTGACCTATGGCGGTTACCCCTACCTGATCAGGTTTCTGGTACCGGCCAAGCTGCGGGCGATCCGCCCGGTGGTGAAACCGCCGGTGAGGATTACCGCGGGGGAGAAACTGGCCTTCGCCTTTGTCGCGGGCACGATGCTCTGCCTGTTGTTCCCCTCGGCGGCGCCGCTCCTGCTTTCGCTCTTTGTGGGCGTGGCGGTACGCGAGGCCGGCCTGCAGTACTTCATCAATGTCATCGAGAACGTCCTGCTCTACGGCGCCACGTTCTTCCTCGGTCTGTTGCTGGGGGTCTTGTGCGAGGCGAGCACGCTCCTCAATCCCAAGGTGCTGCTGCTTCTGGTGCTGGGCATCATCGCGCTGCTGCTCTCGGGTGTGGGCGGCATCGTCGGGGGTTACATTCTCTATCTCGCCAGCGGGCGGAAATTCAATCCGGTGATCGGAATCGCCGGGGTGAGCTGCGTGCCTTCCACGGCCAAGGTGGCCCAGAAGGAAGTCAGCAAGGTCGCGCCCGACGTCATCATCCTGCCCGAGGCCCTGGGCGTAAACATCAGCGGCGTGATCACCACCGCGATCCTGACCGGCATTTTCGTTTCCCTGGTGCCGCACATGCGCTGAACCATGAAACCCATTGCCGACACTCTGCGTACCTGGATGCCGGGGCTCTTGACGGCCCTGATCGGTGTCGCGGGCGTGCGTCTGCTGGCTCCGATGCTGACGGGGCGGCTGCAGGCGGCGGTTGTCATTTTCGGATACCTGCTGGTCCCCGTGGGACTGGCCCTGATCGCCCGCCAGATCCGCCGCAAGGCGCTGGCCAACCAGGAGGCTTGGGGTGACCGACCTTGAGCATTCGGGCGCAAATCTTCCACTTTCATGACGCCCCCAATAAACCACCTCATCATCCTGCCACTCGGGGCCGCCATCCCCGAGCATCCGGGATTCAAGGAATCACTGCTCTTTCAGCTCACCGGCCTGGTGGTTGTCTTCATCGCGCTCGGCCTGATCTGGATGTTGTTGGAGATCGTCGGCTCTTTCTTCAAACGAAAGGCCGCGAGAGAGTCCCGATCTCCGGTCGTCGCGGCGCCGGCCCCGGCCGGTGCTCCTGTGGCCGCTCCCGAAGCGGAGAAGCTGGCGCCTGAAATCGCCGCGGTCATCGCCGCGGCCGTCCATGTGTATCTGGACTCCTCTCACCGCATCGCCGCCATCGTGCCCTTGGATACGCACGCCATCGACTGGGCCAGGGAGGGCCGCCGTCAAATCCACTCAGCCCGCAAAGTCCGCTAACCCCCTCTCGCCATGATCCAAGGATTACTCGATTTCTTCACCACCACCGGTTTCACCCTGGTCACCGGGAAAATGCTCATCATGTGGGCCATTGTCTGCGTGTTGCTCTGGCTCGCGATCGCGAAGGGTTTTGAACCGCTGTTGCTGGTGCCCATCGCGTTCGGCGCGCTGATTGCCAATCTCCCGACCCGCGGCGTCATCACGGCCACCATGCATCCCAACGGTGTCTATGAGACCGCAACCTTTACTATCGAGGGCAGTCCTGTCGTGCATGAGGGGGAGATCGGACCAGGGGTGGACGCCAAGCAGAAGCTGCGCGTTGAACGCGTGGAGGGTGGCCTGTTCGATTTCATTTCCCAGGGCATCAAGCTGGAGCTGTTCCCGCCGCTGATTTTTCTCGGCGTCGGTGCGTTGACCGATTTCGGTCCGCTAATTGCCATGCCGCGTACCCTGTTGCTGGGCGCCGCGGCTCAAATGGGACTGTTCATCTCCTTTTTTGGGGCGGGTATCATGGGCTTCACGGCCAAACAGGCCGCATCTATCGGCATCATCGGCGGGGCGGATGGCCCGACGGCCATCTTCCTGACCAACAAGCTGGCGCCCGAACTGCTCGGCGCGGTGGCGGTGGCGGCTTACAGTTACATGTCTCTGGTGCCTTTGATTCAGCCGCCCATCATGCGTTTGCTCACGACCAACAAGGAACGTCGCATCCGGATGAAGTCGCTGCGGCCCGTCAGCAAACTCGAGAAGCTCATCTTCGCGGTCATGGTGATGGTCATCTGCATTCTGCTGGTGCCGGACGCCTCCGCCCTGATTGCGATGCTCATGTTGGGCAATTTCCTGCGGGAGTGCGGCGTGACCGAGCGCCTGGTCAAAGCGGCTCAGAATGAGATCATTAACGTGCTCACGATCTTTTTGGGCACCAGTGTGGGCATCACCATGGCGGCCGAGAGTTTCCTCGCCCCGGCCACGTTAAAAATCATTCTGCTGGGTGTCGTGGCCTTCGGCGTTTCCACGGCCAGCGGGGTGCTCGCGGCCAAAGTGATGAACTGGTTCAGCCCGGGCAATCCGGTGAATCCGTTGATCGGTTCGGCCGGCGTGTCGGCCGTGCCCATGGCGGCCCGGGTGTCCCATGTGGAAGGCCAGAAATATGATTCGGGCAACTATCTGCTGATGCACGCCATGGGGCCCAACGTCGCGGGGGTGATCGGTACGGCCGTCGCCGCCGGGTATTTCCTCTCAACCCTGGCGCACTAGCCGATGGCTCATGATCACGGCGGCGACAGAGCAGTTCTCCCAGGCATCTGCCAGCTGGCAGGTTGAGTCGCTGCCGGAGGTTGATTCCACGCAGTACCGGGCGGCCGGCCTTCCGCCTTGGTCGGCCGTGGTGGCGGCGCACCAGACGAATGGTCGCGGCCAGCGTGAGCGCCAATTCACCTCCGATCTCGGCGGACTCTACCTGACGGCCGTCCTGCCCTTTGATGGCAACGCCGCCGCCTGGCGAGGGTTTGCCTTGGCGATCGGCCGGGGCGTGATGGAAGCGCTGACGGCGAACTGCGTGGAGGACCTGCGGTTGCGCTGGCCCAACGATCTCATGATCGGGCCGCGCAAGGTGGGCGGCATTTTGGTGGAGCAGGGTGGTACGGGGACCCTGTTGGTTGGCATCGGTA
>JBDKHE010000600.1:0-15603 GCA_039797805.1 Verrucomicrobiota bacterium | reverse complement strand
GGTGGGCCAGGCCTTCGCTGCCTGGCGCGAGGCCTCCTTGCGGGAACAATGGCTGCCGGACACCCCGCTGACCGTGCGCAAGGCCACACCCCACAAATCCATCCGCATCCTCTGGGCCGATGAATCGCTGCTCAGTGTGAATTTTTGGCCGAAGGGCTCGCTCAAGTGCCAGGTCGTGCCCCAACACGCCAAGCTCCCGACGCCAGAGGCCGCCGAAAAAATGAAGGCCTACTGGTCCGCCAAGCTCGAGGACCTGCGTGTCTTCCTGGAAAAATAGCGTGTCTGACGAGGCTGGCCGGGCGCCAACGATCTCCTGATCGACGGCGAAAGTTGAGAAGGCCCCACCTCCCACAAGGCACCGCCCGTTCGCCCGCCTAGCCAGCACATCCCCGAGAGAGCGCAGTACCGATACACTTCGCCCGCGTCCTGCAGCCAAGCACCGCACCGCCGGTATCGCCCTCGTTCCTCAAGCCCTCGTTCCAACCATGGCCAGCTGCCGCTCCTTTGCGACCAGCCACAACGGCCGGCCCTCATCATCGAGCACCGGCAAAATCCGCAGCGCCACCCGGTAACGGGAACCGTCCTTGTGGTAGTTCACCAAAGTCTCTTCGCAGACGCGCTTCTCCCGCACGGCTTCGCGGATGCGCTGCACGGCGGCCTGATCGGTCTCCGGACCTTGGAGCAGATGCCCCGGCTTGCGGCCTCTCAGCTCCGCCAAGGTGTAGCCGCATAGGGTGGTGAAAACAGGATTGGCCCACTCCAGGCATCCATCCGGAGTCGCCACGACCAGCGCTTCCGCTTCCGGGCGGGGCGACAGCCGGTCAAGGGAAGACAATAGGCGTGTCTTCAAGGACGGCGGCGGCTCCGCTTGGATGGGGAGCCGGGACATCGCCATGGCGGTCACGACTTCCTGCAAGCCCGCGACATGGGTCCGCAGCTCCTGATGATAGACCAGCACCACTTCAAAGCCCTCCCGTTCCGTTGCGGTCATCGCACCGGAGACGTAATGATAGGCCCTGTCCAGTACTGGCTCGGCTAACATGGCTCAACTGGCCGCCGCTGGTTTCCGTCCACCAAAGCCCAAGGCTTCCTTGATCCAGCCCCAGGCGCGCCGCAATCCGATCTCGCAGGTGCCGGAAATCCGGTACGTGCGGGCGAACAGCGCCTCATGCCCGAGGTAGCGCGGCGGCAGGAGGAGCAGCGTCCGGTTCTTGTCCGTCTTGGGATCGTGGCCGAGCACCTCGGAGTACAACACACCGCAACCCACCACCAGTCCCTCTCGCGGCACCGGCACGGCGCGCTCGGGCAGCACCAGCCACGGGCGGAATTTCAGGGTCAGCGCCCCATCGTCGGCCTGGTAGAGGCGGCCATAGGTGCGCGGCGGCACGCCTTCAAATTCGGCCCCGGTGAACAGCTTGTTGCCGTCCGCCAGCAGCTTGAAGCGGGTCCGCCGCACGGTGAAGAAATCCCAACAGAAAACCGTCCCAAACGTCATCAGGCGGAAGGCCCAGCCCGCCGTGAAATAGGCAATGATGATGATGAGGACCGACAAGGTCGCCCCGACCACCGGGTCGATCCAGGCGGTGGCGGTGACGAGCCCCAGCAGGGAGGTACGCACGCCTTTGAGCGCGGCATCAATCGCGCCCCAGGGGCTCAGGAGAATGAGAACATTGATCGCATGCGAGGTCATCCAAACGACGGCAAAGACCACCACGGACAACGGCACCATGAGCACACTCAGCAACCAGCTGGTGTCAAAAGTGGCGATGGGCAGCATGGCCAGACCGGTGGTGTGGATCTCGATGGTACCTTCCAAGCCCGCTGACTGCATGATCAGCTTGGAGCCGAAGGTGACCAAGGAGGGAATGACCGCGCCGGCGGCCACGAGCCCGCTGGCCTTGTTTTCGATCGTTTCCGCGATATCGAGCGGTTTTTTCCAACCAGGCGGCAGCGCCGCGCCGGCCGCATCCTTGGCGGCGACCGCGCCAACCACCAGCACGCCCACCAGCCAGAACGCCGGGTTGGCGAACCAGGGCAGCGCGGCCTTCTCCGCGTCCGTTTTGGCCTGCATCCACTGGTATGCCCCCACGGCGCTGACGCCGAGCAAGGGCGAGATCGCGATACCGGTGACCTGGGTGGCCAGGGCGGCGAGCTCCAGACCGGGCGTCTTGGTGGTCTTGGTCGCGGCCGTGCCCGTCGATTGGGCCAGCAGAGGCAGGCTCAACAAACTCAGGCACAACAGCAGTGCGATCAACGGGGCATGACGTTTCATGCCGGAGACGCTAAGCACCGGCCGACTTTTGGAAAGCCTGCAAAACACCTACTTCAAGCCTGCCCGCTGGACGACATCCTCCCACGCGTAATAATGAAAAACGCGCCCATTCGACATGGCGACGAGCAGGCCATGCGGGAAACGTTCGCCCAAAGCGCGATCGGTCACTTCGTTGCCATCACTTTCGATCGCCGCCACCGGAATGGTATCCAAACGAGGATGCTCATGAGGGTGCCCGGGCGTGCCTTCCCGGGGAAAGAGCTGAAAGGCATTGGCCTGCTGATCGGAAACCAGCACGTACCCCGTGCCGTCGCGTCGCCGGTAGATGGAGATGCCTTCGTGATCGGATGCAAACCCCGTGGTGCCAAACAGCGCCAGTTCCACGTTGGCTTCCGGCGCATCCGGATCGGCCGCGTACTTCCGCACGCCGACCGTCTCGTCGGAATAGTACACATACCCCAGCTCCGGATCCACGGCGATGGCCTCGATCTCCTTCTTGCCGCTGTAGGCGCCGAACATCCGGACCAGGGTCATTTTCACGTGACCCGTGCCATCGTCCTCCAGGCGGTACTGGGCGAGATATCCCTGCGCGGGTCCGGATTTGCCACCCACAATGGCAAACAGGGCCCCGTCCCGCGGACGCCGGTAAAGTGCGATGCCCATGGGCGCCCGGTTGGTATCACCGTCAAACACCACCAGATCACCGCGGTCCACGCTGCGCATCTCGGGCAGGGCGAAGATGCGCAACCTCTGTTCCTGCCGTTCGGTCGTGACCGCGATGTCCACCGGCCGGCCGCCGAGCATCAGGCCGTAGGCGACATCGACATTGTTGGGACGGTGCAATCCGGGCACGGTCCGTACGATCTTGCCATCAAGGTCGAAGACGTAGAGCGCGCCGTCCGCGTCCTTGTCGGTGCCAATGACGAGGCTTTGCGC
This sequence comes from Verrucomicrobiota bacterium, assembly GCA_039797805.1. Taxonomy (GTDB): domain Bacteria; phylum Verrucomicrobiota; class Verrucomicrobiia; order Opitutales; family Opitutaceae; genus Lacunisphaera. The sequence goes on along the minus strand of JBDKHE010000600.1, from coordinate 12,395 downwards.
CGGATCGGCCGGATTGATCCAGATGGCCGGATCATCGGTGTCGTGCTTGGTCTGTGCAGTCACGACGCGAGGCTGCAGCGCGTCCGCCCGGTAACCCGGCAGGTCCGCCGCCGCGGGCGCCTGGGCGAGCACGCTGGCCTCCATCACGGCGTCCTTGAAGGAATCATCGTCCGTGTCGTCCCACCGCACCCGGTCACGGAAGTAATCCGCCCAGAGGAACTCCTGAAAGAACACCCCTTTCTTTTCCTTGAAACCTCCGGCCTTCATCACGCCCCAGGCCAGCCCGCGCCAGGGATCTCGTTGCATGTCGAGCAAGCTGGCGGGCAAGGCCGTGGCGGGCTGGCGGTTCCCGGCCGCATCCTTCAGGTAGACGTAGTGATTGGCCTGCATCCGCGCCCAGAATACGTCCGGCGCAAGATCCGACCAGTTGGCGAAAATATGGCCATACGCGGTCTTGTCGGCCTGGGTAGACTCGATGAGCGCGCGCAAGGTGTGATGCCCGTCCGTCAGGTAGGCCACCCCCGCGGGGCCGATGACCACGGGCACGTCCTTGTCGATGAGATAGGCCTTCAGTTCGCCGGGGGACAGGGCGCTGATTTTGGCCGCCTTGTTCACCACCTCCCGCCAACCGTGGGAAAACTGCGTGGGATGCAGCTGCCGCGCGTCGATGGCGTAGGCGGCCCCGGCCGGCAGATCAGGCCGGAAAGGAACGGGCGTTCCCTGCGCCCCCACGCAAAAGAGACCCGCGGCAAGGAGAAGCAACCGGTGGACAAGGGTGGTCATGAAAGAAGGGGCGCGGGATCAGAGTTTCCAACGCAACCCGAAGTTCGCACTCCAGCCGTATTCCTCGAACTGGCCGAGGCGCTTGCCCTGGCCGTTGTTGGTCTTGAGGAACACGCGGAAGGGCTCGTCCGTGATGTTGAGCACCTCGCCGTAGAGCTCCCAGTTGTGGTTGATCTTGTAGCGAGCGGTGAAGTCGAGCTGCTGGAAACGGTCGACGAAAAGATCCTGCGCGGCACTGCCGCCGAGCGGCTCGTCCTCGCGGAGGCGTTCCGAACGGAAATTCAGGGCCAGCCGCAGAAAGAGACCGGCCTTTTCATAGGTCAGGCCCAAATTCCCGGTGCGGTCGCTCTGACCGATGAAGGGCAGTTTCTCGCCGGGGCGGGTCGGATAGGTGGCCTGGCTGTCGAGAAAGGTGATGTTGGCCATCAGGCCGAGCCCGTCGAACGGTGCGGGCAGCATGCGGAGCTGCTGCTGGTAGGCGAGTTCCAGCCCGGTGATGGAACCGTCGGAACCGTTCGCGTAGCTCGTCAGGGCATAGCTGTCCCCGTTGATGACGAGCGGCACCGGGTCCTCGTACTGGTAGGAGAAGTTCTTGATCTCCTTGTGGAAGACAGCCGCGGAAACCACCCCCAGCGAGGGCAGATAGTACTCGGCCGACGCATCCCAGTTGACGGCTTCGAGCGCCGCCAGCGCGGGGTTGCCGCGCGTGATTTCCCGATCGTCGCTGTTGACGAGCGAACGGTAGGCCGTTTCGCCAAAGGAGGGGCGGGCGATCGCGTTGGACCACGAAGCGCGCAGCACGAAGTTCTTGCCGTAGTCGTAGCGAAGATGCACCCCCGGCAGCACATTGGTATAGTTGCGCGAGGCCGTGCGGCGGGTGGACACCTCGTTGACGAGGTCGAGCTCGTTGCCGGTGGTCTCAAATTTCGTCCGCTCAATGCGGACACCGGCGAGCAGGTTGAAGCGATCCAGCGTGGTGCCGCCCATCACATAACCGGCGAGCACGTCCTCGTTGATCGTGAAGTCATCAAATTCGCTGTCTTCGAACACCCGACTGCCGGTGAAGGCACCGGGGTTGGCGTAAAAAGCCTGCTTTACCGCGGCGGTGCTGATGCGCGGTACCTTCAGGTAGGGATAGTTGCTGGCGGGCTCGGCCAGATTGGCGAAGGTGAACGTCGCCGGGGCGGTGGTGAGCTCATAGACCTCACTTTCGGAATTCTTCTCCTTGCTGCGGAGCAGACCACCGAGCTTCACGTAGCCCGGGCTGCCGGGAAAATCGTACCGGGCGTTGAGTCCGAGGTCGGACTCGGTTTCCTGGCCCGATTTGTTGGCCAGATCCACGCGCTGGAAGTTGTAGGCCGCGGGGTCATAGAAGCTCGCTCCGGCGAGCTGCGTGATGACAAACCCGTAGGCCCCGTCGGTATCGTAGCGGACGGACGTGTCGCGGGTGTTGCGACGGAAACGGGCCGTGATCTCGTCCGGACGGCGTTCCTCGCCCTTCGTGTAGCCGGCCTGGTAATCGACCTTCCAAGCGCCGAGCTGCTTCTCACCGCCGGCGGAAAGGGTGATGACCTCCTGGTCCTTTTCGCGGATGCGCAAGCGGCGGGCGAAACGGCGCAGGCCCGTGTAGGTGGCGGAGTTCGCCGTGGTCTGCGTCTTGTCCAGCGTGCCCTCGGTGAAGTCGAAGAGAGTCAGGTGACGGCTCTCGGTGTCGGTGAAGCGGTTGTAGCCCCCGTTGAAGTAGAACACCGTGCCCGAGTCCGGCCGGGCCTCGAAAGTGGCGGTCAGTCCGTAGCGATCACGGGTGATGACGTAATCACGAAATCCAATCTCTCCCATTGTGTAGAACGCCGTACCATTGTCGGCCGGCGACACCCACGCACCGCCGTTCTCAAAGTTGTGGGAACCGAATTTACGCGACTGCCAGGTTGGTGCGATCAGCAGGCCATACTGTTTGTCGGCGCCAAATCGCTGCGAAACATAACCGTTGAACTTGCTGCTGTACCGGCCGCTCTGGTCCGCATACTGGCCCTGGGCCGTCACGCTCGCGGCCAGGCCGTCCGCTTCGAACGGGCTCTTGGTGCGGATGTCCACCTGCCCACCGAGGCCCTCGCCGTCCATGTCGGGCGTGGGCACCTTGGTGACTTCGATCGCAGCGAGGGCGTCCGCCGGGATCACGTCGAGCGCCGTGGCGCGCTCGCCCAGATCGGCGCCGGCAAACGAACCGCCATTCACCTTCACGGACGTGTAGGTGTAATTGAGTCCGCGCAGCACGATGTAGCGGCCTTCACCCTGGTCGCGGTAGAGGGAGATTCCGGGAATGCGCTGGATGGCCTCGGCGGCGTTCTGGTCGGGAAAATTGCCGATCTCGTCGGAGGCGACGATATTCGCCAGGGTCGCGGAGGCCCGTTGCTGGTTAAGCGCGCGGGCCGTGCCGACGGCGGCGCCTTCGATCACGACCTTGTCGAGGTGGACGGTCTCATTGTTGAACACGACATTCAGCCGGGTGTTGCCATTGATCTCCACCTGCTGAGCGAGGGACGGGTATCCGATGTAATTGACCTCAACGGTACGGGCTCCCCCGGGCACGCTGGCGATGGTGTAGTCACCGGAGGGCCCGGTGTAGGTTTCGAGGCCGGTGGCGACCACGGTCACGCGCGCCCCGGCCAGGCTGAGGCCGGTGGAGGCGTCGGACACGCGGCCACTGAGCGTTCCGGTACCTTGGGCCTGGAGGCCGACACCCGCAAGCGCGAGGCCCAGCGTGAAGGTCCGGAGCAGCTGTTTGCTGCAAGAGAGAACGAGTGAAATGATGGTTTGCATAGGTCAGGCGCGTACCAACACGGAGCGATTTTCCATGGTCAACCCGCGACCACGGGTGTCGCGAAAACGTTACCGCCGCGAAACACCACCGTGACAATTCGACGGTCCAACCGACGGTTGCCATCGCCACTCCAGCCTGTTTGCTCGCCGGCATGCCCCTGACGAAAGCCGAGATCGCCCGCCTGCGCTCCTTGCAGGAAAAAAAGCACCGGGAGTCGCTCGGTCTCTTCGTGGTCGAGGGCGAGAAGGTCGTCGGCGAACTTCTCGCTGCCGGCTACCCATTCGAGGAAGTCTACGCCACCGATGCGTGGAAACGTGGCGCGGCGGGTCCGACCGCCGCTGATGAGTACGGAGCCGACTCCGCCAGGGCTACGACGAAACAGACGGAATCCGTGCCCAACCCGATTGCCATCACCCCCGCTGAGATGGCGCGCATCAGTCACTACCCGACCCCGGCCAGCGTGCTCGCCGTGGGCAGGATCCATCGACGGCCGCTGGACCCAGGCGCGCTTGACCACGGGCTCACCCTCGCCCTCGACGGCATTCAGGATCCCGGCAACGTCGGCACGCTCCTCCGCATCGCCGACTGGTACGCGTTCGATCGCATCCTGCTCTCCCCCGACAGCGCCGATCTCTTTTCCCAAAAGGTCATCAACGCCAGCATGGGATCCTTCGCCCGCGTGACCACCCACACCGCGCCGCTCGCCGAGGCCCTCGCCGGAGTGACCGCACCGGTGCTCGGCTGCGACCTTCAAGGCGAGGACGTCCACGCACTCGGCTCCCTGCCCAACGCCATCATTGTGATCGGCAGCGAAGGCCGCGGCATCTCGGGATCCGTCCACCCCTTGATCACGCGATTCGTCACGATTCCCAAATACGGCGGCGCCGAATCCCTCAACGCCGGCGTCGCCGCCGCCATCGTCTGCGACAACCTCCGCCGCGCCTCAAAGTAGGGCCGGTCTCCGACCGGCCTGAGCCCCCTTCGCGCCGTTCACGCCAAGCCCTCACCCAGGTCCCATGAAAAAGCCCCGGCTCCACCCGTCTTCCTCGTCTGTCATCCTGAGCGCAGCGAAGGGTCCAGTGAGACGTCCCCTCCCGCAAAACGTCCTCACTTCCCTGAGTCTGAACGTCTGCGTGACTCTTCTCCTCCTCATGCTCACCCCCAGCTTCGCCGCCGAGCCCGCCGCCGACCTCTTCGCCTACGACAAGTCCGCCCCGTTCAACCTGCAGGAGGTCGGACGCGAAACGCGCGACGCCGCCCTGATCCGCGACTTCACCTTCACGCCGGCGGACCAGCCGGTGAAAGCGTATCTGGTCACGCCCGCCACCGGTAACGGACCGCATGCCGCCATCCTCTATGTCCACTGGCTGGGCGAACCCGCCACAACGAACCGCACCGAGTTTCTCGCCGAAGCCGTCGCCCTCGCCCAACGCGGCGTGGTGTCGCTGCTCGTGGATTGCATGTGGGCCGAGCCCCAATGGTACCAGCACCGCATCCCTGAGGAAGATTACGCCCGCTCCGTGCGGCAGGTGATCGAACTGCGCCGGGCCTTCGACCTGCTGTTGGCCCAGCCCGACATCGATCCGACCCGCGTGGCCCTCGTCGGCCACGACTTCGGCGCCATGTACGGCCTGATCGCCGCCGCGCAGGATCAACGCGTCCGCACCTGTGTCCTCATGGCCTGCGTGCCGCGCCTGATCGACTGGTTTCTCTACTCCCGGCAACCCGTCGACCTCGCCGCCTACCGCCAGCAACTCGCCCCGCTGGACCCCATCCACTTCGTCCCCAAGCTCGCACCGGCCTCGGTCTATTTCCAATTCGCCAACCAGGATGAATACGTCAGCGCCGCCCAGTCTGCCGAATACTACGCCGCCGCCCTCCCCCGCAAGCAGCTGACCACCTACATCGCCGGCCACGCCCTCCACCCACCCGAAGTCGCCGCCGACCGGGTTGCCTGGCTGGAACGCGAACTGCATTTAAAGTAGGGCCGGTCTCCGACCGGCCGCCTTTACGCCTGCCCCAAACACCCCTTCTCGCGCACCGCATTCGCTGATTATTGGATTGGAGAAGCCGGACGGAACGCCGATTCCGCACGCACTCGGTGTCCTCCGTGTTCATTCTGGATTGTCCTTTCACCCCGTAGCCTATCACCGCCCGGCGACCCACTTTGCCAGGACCCGTTCGATCTCTGGCCATACCAATTCACGGGCGGCGCGCCGGTCTCCTTCCCGCATGAGTAGCTCATCGTAAGCGGTGTGCTCGTGCCGAATGTGCGCGATGACCGCCAGCCGGAGCGCGCCCTGATCCAGCACCTTCGCCGCGGCCGACCGACCCACGCGGCCGCTGTACTTTTGACAGGTCCAACCGGCGATGCGGGCGGCTTCCTCCGCCGGACACCCCGGAAAGGCAGCGCGGACCGCAGCGGTCACCTCGGCCACATACGCAGCCTCAACCCCCTCGCGCCGCATCGCCGCACGCTCACGCTGGCTGGCCCGCAGTTCGGCGTCGGCGAGGCACTCCTGCTCAGCCCGGTCGATCGCCTCCGGGGTCACGAGAATGCCTTGTCGTTCATAGCGCTGTCGCGCCCGCGCCCATTGCACGACGACCGCACGCAAGGGCGAGTGCTTCGTGGCCCGGCGCGTAAGTGCAGGGTTGCCCCTTGTGAGAAACTCCAGGTGTCCGAGGTCCGCGCAGTCGAGGCAATGCGGCTGGTCGTTCTCCATTCGGATCATGCTGCCATCAAAAAACTCCGCACCACACTCCGCGCACTTTCCGTCGCGACGGGTGAGAAAGACTACAACATCCTCCGGCTTCTGACCGCCACCGGTCGCCTTTTTGCCGGCAGACTTTCGTTGGTCATCCGGCACCTCTGTCGGTCTGTCGTTCATGGCAATTCCTGGGGTTCAGGGTGATCATCCGAGTTAGCGATTCCTCGTTTTCTTGGCCAGTCCGACCGGCCACCTTAAAACGCTACCAAATTTGTTCCCGCTTCGCTCTTCAATTTTTCATGATCCGGCCTATTGACCGCTGACCCACCCGAGCGATCCCCCGGCGGCGCCAGGTCCGCGCCAATGCGGGCATCGCGCCTTGCCAAGCTCACTCAATCGTACGTCACCCCCGCCCCCGCCAGCCAGGCATCGAGCATCCGGGCGGTGCCGAGCGTGTCGGCCCAGGTTGCCAGCGGCACCTCCCGCTCTCCCCGCGACAACGCTTCGGCCACGGCGTCAGCTTCGTAGGCGTACAGACCGACGCCGGGACTCCGGATCACCAGGGTCTCCGATCCGCCCGAGCGCCGGTGCACGTTGATCTTTTCCTCCTGACCCAGCAGGCCGGGTACGAACGGATTGGGCACCTCGATCCAGCCCGCCGTACCGTGGATATGCACGGATTGGTCGTTCCGCACCGTCGCCCCGCACGAAAGCTCGGCCAAAATATCGCCGGGAAATTGCGCCACCGCCGAGGCATAATCATCCGTGCCGACCTCCGCCCGGAAGCGGCCGGTGCCGTGAAACTCCAACGGCTCGGCAAAATCCTTGCCCGCCACCGCACCGGCGATGTGCCGGGCGTAGGTCACCGGGTAACAACCGAGATCGAGAATGGTGCTTCCGCCGAGCGCCTTGTTGAACATCCGGTGCTCCGGGTTGAAATCCATCATTACGTTAAAGGAGGCCCGGATCAGCCGCACCTCGCCAATGATTCCGCTGCGCACCAGCTCGACCACCCGCTTCGTCTGAGGGTGAAAGCGATACATGTAGGCTTCCATGAGCAGAACCCGGTGGTGCCGTGCGGCGGCGATCACGCGTTCGGTGTCGGCCAGCGAGAGCGTGAGCGGTTTTTCGCAGAGGATATGCTTGCCCGCCGCCGCCGCCTTGATCGCCCACTCGGCGTGCCACGGATGCGGTGTGCCGATGTAGACGGCCTCGACCTCCGGGTCAGCCAGCAGCGCCTCGTAGCTGCCGTGGGCCTTGGCGCCACCAAAGTCGGCGGCGAACTTCTGCGCGTCGGCCAGGCGGCGGGCGCCGACGGCGACCAAGCGGCCGGTCTGCGACTGGAGCAGGTCCGTCGTGAATTTCCGTGCGATCCAACCGGTGGTGAGAATGCCCCAGTTCAGCTTCTTTGCCATAGGTGCACTCAAGCGGGAAGCCGCCAAACGCCAAATCCGAAACGTCCCGGCTCCACAAAATCTCAAGCTCGGAACTTCTCCCTGCTCGATTCTTTGGCCTCTGGACCACCGGCGTTTGGAATTATCCCCATTCAGGCGATTTCCCGGTTGCACGCCGCACCCAGCCCGTTCCACTCGGCGCTTTTCCCGATGGATTTGCCCAACCCCGAACACGTTCTCCTCCTCGCCACCGAGCTCAAGCTCAAGGTCCACCAGGTCGCCGCGACCGCGCAACTGCTGAAGGAGGGCGCCACCGTCCCCTTCATCTCGCGCTACCGCAAGGAGGCCACGGGCGAGCTCGACGAGGTGCAGGTCACCGCCATCCGCGACCGCCTTGAACAGATGGCCCAGGTCGACGAGCGCCGCGCCGCCATCCTCGCCTCGCTCAAGGAGCGCAACCTCCTCACGCCCGCCCTCGAGGGCGCCCTCGCCGCCGCGGACACGCTCACCAAACTCGAGGACATCTATCTCCCCTACCGCCCGAAGAAGCGCACGCGCGCGACCATCGCCAAGGAAAAAGGCCTCGAGCCGCTCGCCGAGCTCCTCTGGGCGCAGGATCCCGCCACCGACGCCCTGGCCGCCGCGCAGGCGCACGTCGGCCGCGAATTCACCCTCGACGACGGCAAGAATACGCCCGGCAAGATCGAGAACGCCGAGGAAGCCTTCGCCGGCGCCCGCGACATCCTCGCCGAGCGCATGAGCGACGATGCCCAGGCCCGCGAGAAACTCCGCGTCGTCTACCGCGCCCAGGCCACCGTCGGCTCCAAGGTGCTTTACGGCAAGGACACCGATCCCGAGGCCGCCAAGTTCAAGGACTACTTCGACTGGTCGGAACCGCTGGCCAAGGCCCCTTCGCACCGCGTCCTCGCCATGCGCCGCGGCGAGAAGGAAGGGTTCCTCATCATGCGCATCACCGTCGCCGACGAACTCGCCACCCTCGCCGAGGTCGAGCCGCTCTTCGTCAAGAACCGCTCCTCCTGCGGGGAACAGGTGCGCCTGGCCGCCGCCGATGCCTGCAAGCGCCTGCTCTGCCCCGCCATCGAGACCGAGATGCGCATCGAATCCAAGAAGCGCGCCGACGAGGCCGCCATCAAGGTCTTCACCGCCAACCTCCGCGAACTCCTCCTCTCCGCCCCGCTCGGCCAGAAGGCCGTCATGGCCATCGACCCGGGCTTCCGCACCGGTTGCAAGACCGTGATGCTCGACCGTCAGGGCAAGCTCCTGCACAACGACGTCATCTACCCCGACCGCCACGCCGAGGAGGCGAAGGAAAAACTGCTCGGCTTCGTGAAGTTCTTCAACGTCGAGGCCATCGCCATCGGCAACGGCACGGCCGGCCGCGAGACCGAGTCATTCGTCCGCGCCCTCGGCCTGCCGCCCCACATCCCGGTCGTGATGGTCAACGAGTCCGGCGCGTCCATCTACTCCGCCAGCGATGTCGCGCGCGAGGAGTTCCCGGACCACGATCTCACCGTGCGCGGCGCCGTCTCCATCGGCCGCCGGCTCATGGATCCGCTCGCCGAGCTCGTGAAGCTTGATCCAAAGTCCATCGGCGTCGGCCAGTACCAACACGACGTCGACCAACCGGCGCTCAAGCGCTCGCTCGACGACACCGTCGTGAGCTCCGTCAACGGCGTGGGCGTCGAGCTCAATACCGCCTCGAAGCAGCTGCTCAGCTACGTCTCCGGCCTCAACGCCACGACCGCCGCCGCCATCGTCGCCCGCCGCAACGAGAAAGGCGCCTTCAAGACCCGCGCCGAGCTCCTCGAGGTGCCGCGCCTCGGACCCAAGGCTTATGAACAGGCCGCCGGCTTCTTGCGCATCCGCGACGCCGCCAACCCGCTCGACACCTCCGCCGTGCATCCCGAGCGCTACCCGCTCGTCGAGAAGATGGCCGCCGATCTCGGCGCCACCGTCATCGACCTGACCCGCGACGAAAAGCTGCGCAAGCGCCTCAAGCTCGAGAGCTACGTGACCCCCGAGGTCGGCCTGCCCACGCTGAAGGACATCCTCGCCGAGCTCGCGAAGCCTGGACGCGACCCGCGCGAAAAGTTCGAGACCTTCAGTTTCCAGGAAGGCGTCAACAAGCCGGAGGACCTGAAGCCCGGCATGAAACTCCCCGGCCTCGTGACCAATGTCACCGCTTTCGGCGCCTTCGTGGACATCGGCGTCCACCAGGACGGTCTCGTGCATGTCTCCCAACTCGCCGACAATTTCGTGAAGGACCCTGCCGAGGTTGTGAAGCCCCAGCAGAAGGTGATGGTCACCGTCACGGAGATCGACCTCGCGCGCAAACGCATCGCGCTGTCGATGCGCAGCAATCCCGTCATAGGACCGAAGGCACCGCTTGGCCAGGGCGGCCCGCGCTCGCCGGGCGGACCGGGTCAGGCCGGCCGCCCCGCACCGGGGCCGTCACGCTCGAGCGCACCGGCCGCACCGCAGTCGCTCAACGGCGACTGGTTCACCGCCGCGCTGAACAAGAAAAAGTGAGTCCGCGGTTCCGGACCTTGTCGGGTCGTCGCTCGCGACGACCTCGCCCGAGTGGTCGGCCCATAGCGGTCGGCCCAAGGGCCGACCCTACAAAGCAGCGGCACCGCTTCGCCTCGTCGCACCAGCTCACCTGATGTGCTGCATGCTGAAATCGGTGAATCCGAAACTCCCGGAATTTTATAGTCTGCATTTTCGGACGAGCGGGCTATACTCTGGGCATGACCCAAGAAAATACTCCCTCCCTGATCGATCCGGCCAAGTTCATCATCCGCGGCATTCATCTCGATTTGACCGAGGCCCTGAAGCAGATCGCCATGGAGAAAGCGTCCCGTCTGCTTCGGCACAATGATCACATCATCCGCGTCCGCATCGACCTCGAGCACGACAAGACCCGCGGCAGTGCCGACCAATTCGTGGCCAAGGGCCGGATTGAGATCAGCGGACCCGATCTGATCGCCAGCGTGCACAGTGAGGATGCCTACAAATCTCTCGACTTCCTGGTCGACAAGCTCGATGGCCAGCTCCGGGAACGCCACAACCATCGCAAGGACAAGCGAAACCACCCGCACCCGGCCGAGATCGAGGCAGGTTTGCCCAAGGTATAAGCGCCCCGACAAAGCAAACTTTCGGTTCGCTGCGACTGCTGCAGCCCGCCTAATAGTTGACCAGCTGGGGCACCCGGCACCCGGGCATGGGTCAGATCAACCGTATGTTCCATGCCAGCCATCCGAGAGTCGACCCGGCAAAATTCATCATCCGCGGCCTCCAGCTTGAGTTAACCGAAACCCTGCGCCAGTCCGCCGTGGAGAAAGCCTCGCACCTGTTCCGCCATCGGGAACGAATCGACCGGGTGCAGCTGGACCTCGGTATCGCCCGCAACCGGGGTCCGGCCGAACGCTTTCAGGCGAGCGGGCGGCTGGAACTGGAAGGACCCGATTTGGTCGCCAGCGTGCACAGTGAGAACGCCTACAAATCCATCGATCTGCTCGTGGCCACCTTCGATGCCATGCTGCTGCGCCGGCACCAACAGCGAGAAAAATCGGTCGCCACCGACCGACCTGACACCCCCACGGGGTGACTTGTTCACGGCCGATAGCGATCAGTGAAAGGAACTGATCTGAGCCAAAGATTTCCGCCGGGTGGCGTGCACCGGCACCTGCGCATTTTCCGCCGGATAGCCGGTGACGAGCAGGAGAAACGGTTTCTCGCTGGCGGGTCGTCCGCAGATCTCGTTCAAAAAGCCCATGGGACTGGGCGTGTGCGTCAGCGTGGCCAATCCGGCCTGATGCAACGCTGCGATCAGAAAGCCGCAGGCCAGTCCCGTGGACTCCTTCGCGTAATACGTCGGGTGCGTCTCGCCCGAGGCGCTTTGGTAACTGTTGACGGCAAACACGGCGATCAGCCAGGGCGCGGTCTCGAGAAAGGACTTGTTTGCATCGGTGCCGAGCGGTGCCAGTGCGGCAAGCCAGGCATCCGAAGCCCGGTTGGCGTAGAACAGTTTCTCTTCCTCCTCGGCGGCAAAACGGATGCGGCGCTTGACCGCGGGATCGCCCACGACCGCAAAATGCCAAGGCTGCAGATTGGCCCCGCTGGGCGCGCTGCCGGCGGTGCGCAGCGCGGTCTCGATCAGGGCGCGTGGCACCGGCCGGCTGGAAAAATCGCGCACACTGCGCCGGGTGGCCATCGCCGCTGCAAAGGCCTCCGCCCGGGCCTGCATCTCGGCCGCCGGGATCTCCCGGAAGTTGAGCGGAGTCGTTTCCACGTTGGGATCAGCGGTAGGGCTGGTGCAGTTCGACCGGCTTGGCCTTGGCGCGTAGCCGCAGGTTGAGCATTTCCACGCCGAAGGCGAAGGCCATGGAGAAGTAGATGTAACCCTTCGGGATGTGCTGCCCGAGCGACTCGCCCACCAGCATCACGCCGATCAGGATCAGGAAACTCAGCGCCAGCATCTTCAGTGTGGGATGCCGGTTCACGAAATCACTGATCGACTTCGCGAAGACCAGCATCACGCCCAACGCGATGACCACCGCCGCGATCATGACCCACAGGTGGTTGGCCATGCCGACCGCCGTGATCACGGAGTCGAGGGAAAACACGATGTCGAGCAGGAGGATCTGGATGATCGTGCCCCGGAACGAG
>JBDKHE010000599.1:0-2720 GCA_039797805.1 Verrucomicrobiota bacterium | reverse complement strand
CTCGAGGTCGCGGATCCGGTTCTTCACCTTGATCAGGTACTTGCCCCGCGCGCGATCCCGGGGCTCGACCTTCAGGTAGCAGCTGACCACCCGGTGCTTCCCGGGGCGGACGTCGTTGAGGCGGGCGAGTTGTGCCGCGATGCCGCCTGCGGCGGGCTTGGTGGAGCGTGCCATGACTTCCTCCGGGCCAGTCCTCAACGCGTCAGAAGAACACCGGTTCGCGGTAGGTTCCGAAGACGCCTTCGAGGACGTGGCGGATTTCAAAGAGTGTGCAGTATGCGCGCGCGCAGTCCAGCATGGCGGGCATGACGTTCCGGTCGTCCGCGGCCGCCTGGCGCAGCGCCTCGAGCCGCTGGTCGACGAGCGCCTGGTCGCGGGTGGCGCGGAGCTCGGCGAGCCGCGCCCGCTGCGACGATTCCGCCTCGTCGCCGATCTTCAGGATTTCCACCGGCGCCTCGGCGTCCTCCACGAACTCGTTCACGCCGACCACCGTACGCCGGTGTTGCTCCACTTCGTGCTGGAACCGCGCCGCGGCGCGCGCGATCTGCCGCTGGGACCAGCCCGCCTCGATGGCCTTGACCACCCCGCCCTGGGCGTCGATTTCCGCGAAGATGGCTTCCGCCTCCCGCTCCAGCTGGTCGGTCAGCGCCTCGACGTAATAGCTGCCGCCCAGCGGGTCGGTCACGTTCGGCACCCCGGTCTCGTAGGCGAGGATCTGCTGGGTCCGGAGCGCGATGCGCACCGAATCCTCGGTCGGGAGGGCCAGGGTCTCGTCGAAGGCGTTGGTGTGCAGCGACTGGGTTCCGCCGAGGGCGGCGGCCATCGCCTGGTAGGCCACCCGGACGATGTTGATCAGCGGCTGCTGCGCGGCGAGGGTGACGCCCGCCGTCTGGCTGTGGAACCGCATGATCCAGCTGCGGGGATCGCGGGCGTGGAAGCGCTCGCGCATGTGGCGCGCCCAGATCCGGCGGGCGGCCCGCATCTTGGCGATCTCCTCGAAGAAGTCGTTGTGCACGTCCCAGAAGAACGAGAGCCGCGGCGCGAAGCTGTCCACGTCGAGCCCCCGCGCCACCCCATGCTCCACGTAGCAAAAGCCGTTGGCCAGCGTGAACGCCAGCTCCTGCACGGCGGTGGCCCCGGCCTCGCGGATGTGATAGCCCGAGATGGAAATGGTGTTCCACTTGGGCGTGTGCTCCGCCGCCCATTCGAACATGTCCACGATCACCTTGAGCGCGGGCTCCGCCGGGAAGATCCAGGCGTGCTGCGCCATGTACTCCTTCAGGATGTCGTTCTGGATGGTGCCCTGAAGCTTGTCGATCGGGACGCCCTGCTTTTCCGCGGCCGCCACGTAGAAGCAGAAGATGATGGCGGCGGGGCCGTTGATCGTCATCGACGTGGACACCTGGTCCAGCGGAATGCCGTCGAAGAGCGTCTCCATGTCGGCCAGCGACGAGATCGCGACGCCGCACTTGCCGACCTCACCCTCGGAGCGCGGGTGGTCGCCGTCGTATCCCATGAGCGTGGGGAAGTCGAAGGCCACGGAAAGGCCGGTCTGGCCGCGGGAGAGGAGGAACTTGTACCGCTCGTTGGTGTCCTGGGCGGTGCCGAAGCCGGCGAACTGCCGCATGGTCCACAGCTTGCCGCGGTACCCGCTGGGGTGGACGCCGCGGGTGTAGGGGAACTGGCCCGGCAGCACCCCCTGGCCGAGCAGGTCGGGCGAGAGGTCGAGCGGGGTGTACACCGGTTCGACGGAACGGCCGGACACCGAAGTGAAGTCGGTGTCGTCACGCATGGGGAGCTTGCCGAAGCGGGCGCGCCAGGCGGCCACCTCGGAGCGCAGCGCGGCGAGCTCGCGCTCCCGGGCGGCGAGCTGGTCGCGGTCGGCGTTCGTCTCGGATGAACTCATGGGCGTGCTCCCTGCTTGAGGGCGTCCAGAATGCTTCCCGCCAGTTCGTAGGGGCTCACCCGGCCCGCTTCGAGATCGTCCAATCGGTCCCGAATGGCCTGGTCGGCGGCGGTTTCGTCCCAGACCCAGCGGACCAGCGCGCGGTCCACCACTTCCCGGGTGCGTTCTTCGAGCCGGCGGCGGCGGCGCTCCCGCATGGTGCCGGAAGCGGCCAGCCAGGCCCGGTGCGCGTCGAGCGCGTCGATGACCTCGCCGATCCCTTGCCCCTTGGCGGCGATCGTGGCGAGCACCGGATGCTTCCACGCGGCGCTCGCCTCCGCCGTCTCGGCGTCGACGTCCGCCTGGGCGCGCGCCTTGAACCCGTGGTGCGCCGGCACGTGCCGGAAGGCGTTGCCCCGCCGGATGCCGAGGGTGATCTCGATTTCCTGGCGCAACTTGTCGGCGCCGGGCCGGTCGGCCTTGTTGACGACGAACAGGTCGGCGATCTCCATGATGCCGGACTTGAGCGTCTGGATACCGTCGCCCGATTCCGGCACCAGCAGCAGGAGGCTGGTGTCGGCCATGCGCGACACCGCCAGCTCCGACTGGCCGACGCCCACTGTCTCCACCAGGATCCGGTCGAACCCTGCGGCGTCGAGCACGTCGCAGACCTCGCGGGTCGAGGTGGCCAGCCCGCCGAGGGAGCCGCGGGTGGCCATCGAGCGGATGAACACGCCCGGGTCGAGGGCGATGCTCTCCATGCGGATCCGGTCGCCGAGGAGCGCGCCGCCGGAAAAGGGGCTGGTCGGATCGACCGCCACGACCGCCACCGTGT
>JBDKHE010000598.1:0-10268 GCA_039797805.1 Verrucomicrobiota bacterium | reverse complement strand
GCTTTCTGGGCATCGGGCGCGAGATTCGTGGTGTAGCCGCCCATGTAGGGGATGACCGGAGTCTTGGCCGGGTCGCGGTTCAGAACATCCCGCACCCACTGCACCGGTTTGTCCGTTCTCTTCGCGTCATCGCTTCCGTAAATCATCCGGAATTTGTGCACCTCACTCGCGTTGAGATTCCTCAAGTTCGATTTGTTCGCGCGCACGTCATCGACGGCAATGCCCACGAGCGGATAAGATGGCGTCAGTTGGGGTTGGGCGAAGGAAGAAGGGAGACTCAACGCCAGTAGCAGGGCTGGCAATCCGCTCCAAACCCGGCGGGCGGAGAAAAGGGAACCGGTGGCTTGGGGCGGGGTGTTGCCGTGAACGGCAACCGGCAATCCGGCGCGGAGACGCCTGGACGCGTGACTGACTTGGTCCGTATTTTGCAGGGTATTCATTGTTTTTGGGTGCGGGGGGCCGTGACAGCCGCTGCCAGGCAGCGGGGGGTTCGGCCGGGATGGTTCGGAACAGAACAGCCAGACCTTGCGGCCGGCTGAGGGGTGTGGGGGTAACAGCAGATTCCCGGGGGAGAGGGAGACTGCGGAAAATTGGGTCAACGATTTATCCTAAAAAGCGCAGTTGGGGTTGGACCACAGAGGCACGGAGAAAACTGCTTCCGTAAAATGTGGCTCGACCGGGAAGCGCCCCTGCCGGGTGATACCGGTTACTGTTTCGTTTCGGATTTTGTAGGGCTGCCGCTTGCGGCATGCCTTGCGGGAAAAGGTGCGGCGCATCAGCCTTCGCCAAGGCTACGGCCGACAAGAGCGCCGACCCTACAGTCCGGAAGTAATGTGTAATTGGTATGAAAGGCCTTTTGCTGGATTTCTCCGGTTTCTGCTCTCGGTGTCTCGGTGCCTTTGTGGTTCAACTGGGAAATCGTTGGAGGCGGGACAGGCTCAGAAGGTGAAGGTGTTAGTGAGATACCAGCGCTTCTCGGGAGGGAGGCGGACGGTGGAGGGCGCGCCCCAGGGTTGCACGCCGATCGGAATCACGGATTCATCGGCGATGAGGTTGCGGGCGTTGAGCTGCACCTTCCACCTGATCCGGTTTTTCCAGATCGCGCGCTCGTAGCCGATCCAGGCATCGACGTTGGTCTCGGCCGGGGCGTAGAAGGGGTGGGCGAGGTCCAGGTTCACGGACCCGTCGGGGTTGCGGGTCGTCGGGTAGCCGATGCCCAGCTTGTCCTGCCAGCGGACGGCGGCGCCGACGCTCCAGCCCTTCAGGCGGTCGCCGAGGAAGCCGTCGTGGCCGAAGGTATAGTTGGTGATGAGGTTGGCGCGCCACTTGCGCTGCTCGGCGGAGGCGGAGCCCTCGGTGGCGATCGCGGTGGCGAAGGGCACCAGGACGACCGTATCGAGGAAATCGCCCATCGTCTGGACGCCCCCCAGCGAGTCGCCGGGCTGCCAGCCGAGCGGATAGGCGGCGCGGGGACGGTCCCGGAGCTGGCTCCAGACCGGGAGCATCAGGGCGATGAAGCGCTTGAGGAAGGGCAGTGAATTGCTCTGCACGGTTTCCTGCTTGGCGACGTTGGCGAGGATGCGCCAGTTGCGCGTCGGGTTATAGACGATCTCGAACTCCGTGCCCTTGGCGGTGAAGTCGGTGGTGTCGCCGCTGCCGGCCAGGGGGATGCGGCCGTTGGCCGCGAGGTTCGGGGCCGTGCCGGAAATGCCCCAGCCGTAGAGGCTGCGGAAGTTGGCGGGCAGCGGGCTGAACAGCAGCTCGATGTCGGCGTTACGCGAGGCCGCCAGGTGCGGGTTCACGTTGCCTTCCACGCCCCAGATATCGGCGAGTTGCAGCACGGCGTTGTTGACGGCGTTGTTGTAAACGGGCGGGGTCAGGCTCTGGCCGGTGACCTTGGTCTCGAACCAGTTCACGCGCAGGTTCAGCTTGTCGTGGAGCAGCGAGAGGTTGAAGCCGTATTCCTTGGTGTTGCCCTCGGGGGAGGCGAGCGGCTCATTGAAGGCGTTCACGCGGCCGCCGGAGGGCGTGAAGTTGCCCGACTGGTTGTAGAAGACGCTGAGGTCCATGCCGGCGGGCAGCCGGAGCAACTGCTGGGGCCAGCGCAGGACGCCGCTGTAGGTCATGATCTCGCCGGCCACGTTGGGCGGCGGGGTGCGGGGGAAGGAGAGGTCGTCGAAGGTGTAGTGCACCTTGCCCGGATCGTTGGAGTCGGCCGGGTTGGCCACGAAGCCGATGGGCCGCGAGATGAAATAATTCTCGTCGCGGCGCCAGCCCACGAGGGTAATGAGGTGGTCCCGCAGCCAGTAGCTTTGCAGGAGGAAGGCCTGCGACTTGATGACGTCGCGCTGGGCGTTGCCGCCGTTGCTGATCTCGACGAGTGTGGCCGGGCTGTCCACGAAGGCCCCCGGATCGGTGGCGTTGCCGGCGCGGACGAAGTAGGCGACGGGCACCTCGACGGGGCCAGCCTGGGTGAATGGCACCCGGATGGGCTCGAGCTGGAGCGGGTTGTTGTTCCCGATGATGGAAGGCCCGAGGTAGATCAACGCGTGCGGCCGGCGGGCGAAGGCGTTGATGTTGGCGCTGATGTCGCGGGCGGCGGGGCCGTCCACGGCCAGGCGGTGGCGATAGCTGATTTCCTCAAGGGTGTTCTCCTCGTAGAGCCCCGTCAGGGTGTGCCGGCCCAGCCACTTGCCCCAGGAGGATTTGTTTTCGCTGAAGTCGTATTTGAGGAAGCCGGTCGCCCGCAGGGTCTCGCGCTCGCTCAGGTCGTTGGTCCAGGTGGATTCGCCGTAGGCCACGGTGGCGGGGCGGCCGAAATTCGGATTAGGCTGCCCGGTGGGGAGCGCCTGGTTCACGTCGATGAAGATATGGTTGCCGTTGTTCGAGGAGAAGGCCGCGTTCTTGGAACGGCGGTCCACCCGCTGGGTGTCGTAGGCGATTTCAAGGCCGAGGCGGTCCGCCCAGGCGCGCTGCTCGAAGGCGATATTGAAGGCATGGAAGCTGTCGCCTTGGCGGGCCGTCTCGTCGATCATCCGGTGCTGGAAGTCGAAGGCGCTGTAGTCGGTGAAGCCCTGGTTCTTGATGCCCGCGGGGGCGAAGCCGGGCTGCTGGCCCGGCAGGACATTGTCGCCGACCCAGAAGGTGCCCGGCAGAGCGCCCACATTTCTGGTGACCAGGAAGCGGATCGAATCATTGGCGAGATCCCGGTTGACTAGCGGATTGAACACCTGGGCCTTGACGGCGTTGGCCGCGTTGCCCGTCGTGCTCCGCGTCTGGGTGCGGAACGCCAGATCGGGGGCCGTGGCCGAGGGATTGGAATAGATCCGGGAGACCTGGTCGAAGATATTGTCCGGCCCGATGAGGGGCCCCTCGAAGATGCTGCCGGCGACCTGCGCCGCCGCCGCGGGATTGCGGGCGGGATCGTCATAGAAGGTCCAGTCGTTGCCCGGCCGGCCGGCCGCCTCCCAGAAACTGGAAATGCTCTTGAAAGGCAGCACCGTGATTGGCCGGTTGGCCTGCGTGGTTCCGGTCTCGAAGTTCATCCGCAGGGCGGTGGAACGGAAAGGTTCGTAGGCCAGCGCGCCGTAGAGACGTTCCTTCTTCTCGAAGGCGGGGCGCTGGTTGAAGCGCTCCTCGTCGTGCAACGCGGCGAGGCGGAACGCCAGCTGCTTGGGAATCAGCACCCGGTTGAAATCCACCGTGTTGCGCAGGCTGCTGTTGTCGCCCACGCGCACCTCGACCTTGTTCCGGTCCCGGTTGAGGTTGGGCCGCAGGAGCGAGCTCTCGACCACGCCGGCGGGGTTGCCCACGCCGAAGAGGATGGCGTTGGGGCCGCGGTTGACCGTCACGTTCTCGACGTTGTAGCCGTCGGTGGCGATGTCGGTGGTGTAGAAGCCGCGGGTGAAATTGGGCGCCCCCAGGCCGCGGGTGCGGCTGCTGCTCTGCGGGTTGACGCGCGGGCCATTGCCGTTGACCTGATCCGCGTTGATGTCGCTGGTGGCCCCGGAGAAGTTGCCGAACGCTCCCGCCGCCTCCATGTTCGTGGCGTAAACCAGCAGGTCGCTGGAACTGGTGGCGCCGATGTCGTTGAGGAAATCCCGCGTGTAGATCGAGATCGAGGCCCCGAGATCCTTCACCGGCGTGTTCAGGCGCGTGCCCGCCAGGGTCGAGGTCGCCTGGTAGCCGGTGTCCTGGGTCGCACTGACGACGAAGGGCGACAACTCGACCGTGTCGTCAATCTTTGGATTGACCGGGCGAACGCTGCTGTCGGCGATCGCCCGGTTCACGTTTTTTCGTTCGGCATCCGTTTCCTTCCGGACGGCGAAGGCGCCGGTCTTGGCGTCCTGTCCGGCCACCAAGCCGGTGCCCGCCAGCATCCCGTCGAGGGCCTCGCGGGCGGTGAATTCGCCTTTCACCGGGTTCGTCGTGACGGCCTCGACCTGGCTTACCTCGAACATGATCTCACGCTGGACCTGCTGGGCGAGCTGGCGGAGGGTGGACTGCGCCTCGCCGCGCGGCAGGTCGAGCGCGTGTTTGGGGGATTTTGCGTCGCCGGCCGCGGGGGCGGCGAGGGTGAGGAGGAGTGCGGCACAGGCAGTCGCGAGACGCCGAAGGAATTTTTGGGTGCGAGGTGACATGGGGTGCGGTTCAATAGATAGGAGCACCCCGGAGGGGATTTCCCTTAGCGAAACCATTCAGTCGGCCCGCTAATTACGCGAATAAACGCGAATGGGATACGCCGGATCGCAAAGGCTCACCGATTGGTGAGGGAATCTCTGTCGCAGCACCAGAATCTCTCTAAAATTCGCGTGGATTCGCGTGATTAGCGGGCGGTTTGCTGCATGGTCCGGTTTAACCGGTTCCGGTTTTTCCCGCCGCGAGCTTCTCCCGGACGGGACGAACCGCGGCTCAACGGCCGGTGAGCACGACGAGGCGTCCTTCCCGGCGTTCGGCGGTGATGCCAAAATGCTGCTCCAGGAGACGGACAAATCCCTCGACGTTGTCGGAACGGAAGGTCGCGGTCATGCGCCGGGCGCCGTTCTTGGGATCGATGCTGAGGCGGACCGGGTTGCGGCGGTTGAATTCCTCAACGATCTCGGAGAGAGGCTGGTTGTCGAAGCCGAGCAGGCGGGGCTGCCAGAGAAGCTTCCGGGCGAGCTGGTCGGAGGTGAGGGCTTCGACGGCCGGGGCGCCGGTGCGTCCAAGCGAAACCGTGGTGGCCTGCCCCGCTTCAAGCAGCGGGACGGTTTCCTTCTCGGTCGCCACCTGGACCTTGCCTTCGGTGACGATGACCTCGACGGCCTTGGCCTCGAAACGGACGTTGAAGGCGGTGCCGACCGCGCGGACCTCCACCCCGCCCGCTTCGACAATGAAGGGATGCGCGGGATCCTTGGCGACGGCGAAGCTCGCTTCGCCGTCGAGCAGATGGACCCGGCGCTCGGCGGTGGTGAAAGCGGGGGAGAGGCGGGCGCCGCGATTCAATTCGACGACCGTGCCGTCGGGGAGCGTCAGGCGTTCGATGGCCGCGGGCAGCGAGAACGGCGGAAGGGTCGCGGTGACCGGCGGCGGAACCGACGGCGAACGCCAGAGGAAGAAGCCGATGGCAATCGCCGCCGCGAGACCGAGCGCGGGCGCGAAGCGGGCGTGGCCGCGGCGCGCAGGCGCCGCACCGGCCGCGGAGAGGGGGAAGCGCCGGACGGGTTCCGCCTTCACCCGGCCGGCGAGACGATCAAACTTCGCCCAGTGCCGCTGAAAATGCGCGAACGCCGCTGCGTGGCGCGGATTCTCCTCCAGCCAAGCGTGCAGTTCGAGCGCCTGGTCGTCGGAGAGTCCGTCGTGCTGGCGCTGGACCCAGGCGAAGGCGGCCTGTTCGGTCTCCGGGGGAAAACTGGCGTGCGGCTCAGGCATGAGGCATCAGGGGGCCGAGTTCGAGTTTCACGGCATTGGGGACGCGGACGGATACGGGCTGCTGTTTTTCACGGGATTCGAAAAAGGCGACGACCCGCTTCATGGCGGTAAAAAGATGGGCCTCGACGGTTTTCTCGGTGATGCCGAAACGTTGAGCCAGGTCTTTTTGGGAAACACCGTGAAGGCGCCGCAGCATGAAAAGTTCCCGGCCCTTCGCGGGAAGGACCGCCAGGGCTTCGTGGAGCAGCGCCAGGTCCTGGTCGTGGACGACGCGGGACCGGATGTCGGCCTTCTCATCGTAAACCGTGTCGAGATCGGGTTCGCCAAGGGCATACCGTTCGCGCTGGGCGCGGAGGCGGTTGAGCGCGAGGTTGCGGGAGATGGCGAAAACGTAGGCGCGTCCGCAACGGATGGGCTTCTCGCTGAAAACCCGGCAGACGCGAAGGTAGCACTCCTGGATCAGGTCGTCGTGGTCGCGCAGTTCCCGGAACTGGTTGCGCAGCCAGCCGCGAAGGGCGTGGTCGTGCGGTTGGATCTCCTCGGCGAACCAACGTGCGAGCCTCGGGGCATCGGGTGGGGTGAACGAACACATGCGCGACTTCCTTCAGCTTCGAATGGTGGGGAAATGTGGCGAGAAAAAAGCGGGCGGGCGATCGGTAAAGTGAGAGAGTAAAGCGGCTAAGAGTCGGCGGCGGGCAATTTCCCTTAGGGTTGATTTAATAATCCCTGATCGTGGCCGACTTGCCATCGCGCGCAAGGCGGGTAGGTGGGGGTAACAGCAGATTCCCGGGGACAGGGAAATTGCGAGAAATTGGGTCAACGGCTTATGTTTATGCTCTTTGGGTCCGATTCATCCTAAAAGGCGCAGTTGGAATTGGACCACAGAGGCACAGAGAACACGGAGAAAACTACTTCCGTAAAATACGACCCGGCCTGGAAGCTCACCTGCCGGGTGAAAAGGTCTTCCCCTGGATTTTTCCGGTTTCTGCTCTCCGTGCCTCCGTGGCTTTGTGGTTCAACTGCGTTTTTTAGGTTCATTCAGTTCGAGGTGGAGCGGCCTGACCTCAGGACGCTGGTTTGGGGCGAACATCCTCAAGCGCGCCGGGGTCCAGCCGTCGCCCGGCCTTTGGCTGGCAAGCAGCGCGCTCCACCTTTCAAGCCCGCGGGCGGCGTCAAGCGCCGCCCCTACCCGCCGGAGGAGGGACACAGGTCGGAAAAACAAACGCCCCGGGGCGGATAGCCCCGGGGCGTCTGGCGGGAAGAACTCAGAAGGTGAAGGTATTGGTCAGATACCAGCGCTTCTCAGGGGGAAGGCGGACGGTGGAGGGCGCGCCACGACGAGGGCCGGTTAAAACGTGAACCGGCTCGTCAGGACCCACTCGCGGGAATCGTTGAACTTGTAGTTCAGGATATCGCCCGTGTTGTTTTCACGCAGGATGACGAACTTGTCGTTATCGAAGGCATTGTCCACGTTGAGCTGGAGGGTCCAGCGGAGCTTCTGGCCCCAGGCGCGGAAGTCACGGCGGTAGGAAACGTTCAGGTCAACGAAGGTCTGGCTGTCACCGTAAACCACGACCGGGCTGGTGCTGGCCGTGGCGCCAATAAACCCGATGATCGGCTTGTCTCCCCAGCGGACGCCCGCCCCGACGCCGAAGCCCTTGAGCCGGCCGGCCTCGAAATCATAGGAGGTGCGAAGATTCAACCGCTGCGGAATCTGGCCGAGCGGACGGCGGCCATTGGCGAAGGTGACGCCGTTCAGCATGTTGTTGTCGATGACATCGAGCTGCTCGCCGATCGTGTCCACGGTGGCGTTGCCATCCCGCGCGACGGGGGCGAGGCCCACGCCGCGACCGACCAGATACATCCGCTCCCGGTCACCCGATGTCCAGTAGGCGCGGTTGGAGGCGAGGTAATTGACCAGTTCCGGCGCGATGTTGGTGCGTTCGGTCTTGGTGCGGGTGTAGTTCAACAGCAGACGCCAGTTCCGCGTGAGGTTCGCGGTCAACTCGACTTCGTAGCCCTGGCTGCGGGAGGAGAAGGTGGAACCGGAGAGGGTGTCGCGCGGCACGAAGATGGGCGCATTGGTGAGGGGATCGTTCACGCCGTTCGCCTCGAGTGCGCCCCAGATGTTGTTGATGCTGACCTGGGAGGTCGGCGCGGTGAAATCGAAGTCGTCGTCCGCGGAGGTCTGGAAATAAAGCGCGGACACGAACACCCGGTGCTGGAACAGGTCGAGCTTGACGCCCATGTCCTGGCTCTTGCCCTCCGCCCGCGGCGGAAGCTGGTTCGGCAGGCTGCCATCCGGCGAGGGGATGGAGCCGCTGCCACGGGGCAGGCCGCTGTTGCGGGCCTTGCTGTAGGTCACGCCCAGCCAGTCCGTCACATGGAACACGCCGCTGAAGGAAATATTCCTGGCGGTCGCATCGGTGCCCACGTTGTCCTTGACCGGCGTCAGAACGCCGTTGGTAAAGCCGGCCAACGGACTGCGGACCGCGGTTGACAGATAGGTCGTGCGTTCATCACGGCTCATCCCAAACACGGTATTGATGCGTTTCTTCCAAAAATTACTTTGGAGCATGCCGATGTAGGTGCGCGTTTTGGTGGCCGTATATTGCGCGCTGTTGGCGCCAAACGGCAGCCAGTCCGTCTGGTAAGTGCGGCCTGAAACCGGATCGGTCAGATTGCTGGAGCTTTTCAGCCGCCAGTCCGCCATGACAATGTCCTCGGAGGGCCCGGCCAGATCGACATAGGTGCGGCGCCAGATGCGGTTGTTGGCGTTCTCGGGGGAAGCGAGGGACGGCGCGTTCGAGGAGGAGACAAATTCGCGCAGCTGATTGATATGAGCCTTGTCGTAATCGTATTCACCCACGCCCGCCAGGGTGTGGGAACCAAACATGCCGAGATCGAACTTATAGCTGCCGATGGCCCGGACCGCGTCCATGCGGCCGTCGCGGTAATTGCGCTGCCCCTGCGATTCCAGGTAGGCCTGGCCGGCGTAGGGGTTGACCGCGCCGGTGGGCAGCGTGGGGCTGGGATCGACGCGCAGGTATTGGCTGAGATTCTGCTGCGCATCGACGTTGAGGAAGTGGTCGTCCAACCGCCGCGCGGCGATCTCGAAATTCAGGTTGGGGGTGAAGCTGTGGCTGAGGAACGCGGAAAGCCGGGTGTATTGATTCGTCTGCCCCGTGCCCGGCCCGATGATGGCGGTCTCCTTCGGGAGCACGCTGAAATCCGTGAGCGTGGGATCGGCGCCGCCGAGCCCGCGGGCGACGGTGCGGGTCGAGGCGGAACGGTTCATCAGGGTGCCGTCATTCTCATTGAGCACCAGCCAGGTCGCGGTCGCGCCCGCCGTGCGCTCGATGCCGAGCGCGGCGTTGGCGGTGGCGCTGAGGTTCTTGCCGGCGCCCGCCCAGACGGTGTAACCGTCGAGCGCGGTGAAGGTGCGGCTGGCGTGCCGGGCGAGATCGCCGGTCTCGACCTCGGCGTTGAGTTCGGTCTTGGGCGTGATGCGCCACTTGACCGTGCCGAAATAGCGCTCCGCGTCGTTATACTGGTAGTTGCGCCAGCTGCTCATGTTGGTCTTGACCGCCGCCACCCGGACGGCGAGCCGGTCCTTGAGCAGGACCACGTTGTAGTCGCCTTCCACGCGCAACCCCTCATACGAGCGCACCTGCCCGGCCACCGAGCCGCTGTTGGCGTTGAGCTTGGCGCGCTTGGTCGTGGTGTTGATGATGCCGCCGGGATTGCCGACGCCGAAGAGGATGGCGTTGGGACCGCGGGCCTGCTCGATGCGCTCGGTGCTGAACGTGTCCGTATTGCCGTTGCTCGTGAAGAAATTCGTCGTGACATCGCCGCCGCCCAGGCCGCGCATGCGCAGGGGCTTGGACTGGCCGAAGAGCCGGTTCTGGCCGCCGGCATCCTCGCCGAAATCATACTCGGTGCTGAGCATGTATTTCGCGAGCTCATCCGTGCTGGTGATGGCCGTGTCGAACAGGAACTGATCGGTGAAAACCGAAACCGGCGAGGCCATGTCCTTGAGGTCGGACTTGAGACGGCTGCCGGAAAGACTGCTCTGGGCCTGGTAGCCGCGGTCATCGCCGGCGCTGACGACGAAGGGCGACAGCTCGACGACGTCCTCGGATTTGGCCGCGGCGGACGGCGGGGGAGTGGAACTGGGCGCGGCGGTCTGGGCGGACAACGCGCCGGTCAGCAGGGTGGTCAACCCGAGCAGACGGCCGAGAGCGACTAGGTAACGGTGGGTAATCATGTTTGTTGGTGGTGGGGTTAGGGTTGGCTGGACAGGAAAAGGGAGGTCGCGTTCAGGCGCCGAAGGTGAGCAGGCGCTCGCAACGTGGGGG
>JBDKHE010000597.1:0-3906 GCA_039797805.1 Verrucomicrobiota bacterium | reverse complement strand
TCGCAGTCAATCAGCGATATAAAACTTCCATAAGGCCGCCGGTACGGCACCGGACGCGATCAGGTTTTGATACGCGGAATAGCGCTGATGAGCGTCTTCGTGTACGGGTGCTGGGGCCGCTCCATCACATCCAGGGCGGCCCCCAGCTCGACGATCTTCCCTTGGTACATCACGGCGATGCGGTCGGAAATGTGTTTCACCACGGACAAGTCATGCGCGATGAAAATCATGGTGAGGTTCATTTCGCGAACGAGCCGGGAAAGCAGGTTCAGGATTTGCGCCTGGATGGAAACATCGAGGGCGGACACCGGTTCGTCGGCGATGACCACCTTCGGCTCAAGGGCGAGCGCGCGGGCGATGGCGATGCGCTGGCGCTGACCGCCGGAGAATTCATGCGGGTACTTGTTCCGTGAATGCTCGGCCAGACCGACCTGGGACATCAGCCGGGCGACCCGGGCGGGGATTTCGGACTCCGGGACAATGCGATGGACCCGTAGCGGCTCGGCGAGGGTGGAGAACACCGTCAGGCGCGGATTGAGCGACGCGAAAGGGTCCTGAAAAACCATCTGCAGATCGCGGCGGGCGGTCTTGATTTCGGCGGTTGTTCCGGTGGTAAGGTTTTTGCCGCCAAGAATCACGGTCCCGGCGGTGGGGGGGATCAACTGCATGATCGTGCGGGCGATCGTGGATTTGCCGCTGCCTGATTCACCCACCAGGCCGAGTACTTCTCCCTGGCGCACCTCGAAGCTGACCTCGTCGACGGCCTTCACGAGGCCGGTCTGCTTCTTGATCATGAAACCGGACTCGATCGTGAAATGGGTTTTCAACGCCTGCACCTGGATCATCGGCCTTCCGTGCGGTACTTCGGTCACCGCGGGCGGCGCAGGTTCCTCGGGAGGCAGGGTGAAGCGGGCCAGCATTTCGGTTTCCGAGATGGGCTTCGAAAGATCGGGCGGCATTCCCGGAATCGCGTAAAGGGGCTGTCCCTTGGGTTGCAGGGCGGGAATGCACCTCTGCAGGGCCTTGGTGTAGGGATGCTGCGGCTGCGTGAAGAGCAAACGGGTGGCGGCGGATTCGACGATGCGGCCGGCGTACATCACCTGAACCCGGTCGCAGAGACCGGCGACCACGGCGAGGTCATGGGTCACAAAGATGATCGCCATGCCGAATTTACGCTGGAGGTCCTTCAGCAGCTCCAGGATTTGCGCCTGCACCGTGACATCGAGGGCGGTGGTCGGCTCATCGGCAATGAGCAGATCGGGCTTCGTGATCAGGGCCATGGCGATCATCACGCGCTGGCGCATGCCACCGGAAAATTCGTGGGGGTACGAGTGGAGGCGCTGGGCGGCGTTCTGGATGCCCACGGCCTCCAACATGGAAAGAGCGCGGGACAGGGCCTCTTCCTTGGTGGCCAGGCCATGCACCAGCAAGGGTTCGATCAGTTGCTCGGAGATCCGCAGGTACGGATTCAGCGAGGTCATCGGATCCTGGAAAATCATGGCAATCCGCCGGCCGCGGATGTCGCGCAATTGGGCGGGAGCACATTTGAGCAGATCAACCCCGTCGAACATCGCTGTGCCGCCCTCGATGCGGCCCGGGGGTTGCGGGATCAAGCCGAGCAGGGATGAGCACGTGACCGACTTGCCCGAACCGGACTCCCCGACGATGCCGAGGATCTCGCCTTTCTCCAGGGAGAAGCTGACGTCGTTCACGGCCCGATAGATGCCCGAGCGGGTGTGGAAACTGACACTGAGGCGGGAAACTTCGAGGAGCGGCACGGGATCAGGAAAAGGATGGCGCAGAATTGAGCAACTCTGTGAATAGGGTTTCGTAGCGATTGATCATCTGGCCGACCGAGAATCGGGCGGGGACCTCCGATTGGCCGCGGGCGACGACGGCTTCGACGGCGGGTCCTCCGGCCAGCACCTGCCGCAGGGTTTCGGCAAGGGCGGCATCGTCGCCGGGCGGGAAGAGCCAGCCGGTGACTCCCGGTTGGATGATGTCGGGCACTCCCGGAGCTTGGCTGCCGATCGCCGCACAGCCGGCCGACATATAGTCGATAAGCACCAAGGGCAGCCCTTCGTAATGGGTGGAAAGCACGGCGGCCCGGCAGCGGTGGTAAAGCGGCGCGGCATCGGCCACCCGGCCGAGGAAGTCCACGCGGCTGGCCAGTCCTAGGGAGGCGGCCAGTCGCTCGCAGGCTTGACGGTGCGAAGCCTTGCCGTCGCCGCCGAGTAGCAGGCGTCCGCTCCAGCCGCCGTCGGCCAGCCGCTTGGCGGCCCGAATCAGGGTGGGTTGGTCCTTCTGCCGGGCGAACCGGGCGACCATGATGATATCCTGGCTGCGCGTCGCGAACGGCGGTGCACCGATCGCGTAGCGCGAAGGGTCTCCGCCGTTGTGGATGATTTCCAGACGCGGGCCGATGAGTTTTCTTTGGCGCAGGTGGTCGGCGACACCTTGGGAGACGCAGATCGTGGCGGAGGTGCGGGCGGTCAGGGGGCGCGCCGCCCAGAGCCGCCAGAAGGCGTAGCGTTCACAGTTTTGCTCGATATGGACCACCACCGGGACTCCGGTTGCGAAGGCGGCCTGTCGGCCCCAGATGTGTTCGCTGAAACCGTGGGCGGCAAAGACTTGTGGCTGGAAACCGGCGATCAGCTCCCTGAGCTGCCGGCGGGTGTTCCACTTGGGCCAGTCGTCAACCCAGGCGGTGTTCAGGCCGGTGGCCTTGATCTGGGCCTGCATGGTCGCCGGCAGGGAGACCTTTTTCCGACGCATCACCAGCAACGGTTCAAATCGTCCGCTCTTCAGGTGGCCGCAGGCCAGATCGAGCGCGACCTTGGTGGCGCCGGATCCGCCACCGGTGACAAAATGGATGACTCGTGGCCGAGAGGTCATGACCGTTTTAGGTAGGGTTCAAGCGCCGTCTGGACTTCGGCGACGCTCACCCGCAGGAGCGGCCGTGCACCGGAAACGTCGGACGGACGGAGGATGGTATGCGCGGTATCCCACGGGTGCCAGCGCCAGGGTTCCAGCGGGCCGTAGAGTCCGACGACGGGCACATGAAAGGAGGCGGCGATGTGGATGAAGCCGGTGTCGATGCCGAAGCACAGGGCCATGCGGCGCATGAGGGAGCCGGACTCACGGATGCCGAGCCGCGTGCTCCAGTCGTGGCAGTGTGACTGCAGACCGGCGGGCACAGCTGACACGATCTCCTGATAGTAGGCGGTGTTGGCCGGTGAGTCGCAGAAGTGAACCTCGCCATTGCGCTCCCCTATGAGCCAGGCAATGACCTCGGCAAACCGGGCGGGCTCCCAGTCTTTCAAGGCGAACACGGATTTGGCGCACACGAAGACACGGGTGCGGCCGTTCTCGCCCAAGCTCGCGTCCACTTGGCGGTCGGTGGCGGGATCGGTCCAGTTTTCGTTGCCCGTATCGTGAATGGGAATGCCGTCGGCCCTGAGCACATCGAGAAAACATTCGACCTCGTGTTTGTCCGGGTAGGGCGTGCTGCGCTGGAGCAGCCAGTTGCGGCCTTCGGTCGAGAACCCGACGCGGTGGGGAATGCCGGCCAGCAGCGGCAAGATGGCGCTCGAGAAGGAGCGCCGCAAAATGTAGCAGCGATCATATCGCCGTGCGCGAAGGAAGCGGGCGGCCGCGAGCAGACCGGTCGGGAAGGTGGCGCGGCGCTTACGCTCACCCTTCAATCTCGGGCCGTAGTAGAGCAGGTCGTTCTTGTAGGGGCAGAGGGCGAGCGTGTCGCCGGAGACGGGTTCGGTGAGGATGTCGATGACAGCCTGGGGGAAGGCTTGGCGGAGGTTGCGCAGGGCCGGGATCGCCAGCACGGTGTCACCGATGAAGCGGTAGCGGATCACGAGGATGCGCAGCGGACGCTGGTCGGGCCAAGGC
>JBDKHE010000596.1:0-4013 GCA_039797805.1 Verrucomicrobiota bacterium | reverse complement strand
GCAGCGACTATCAGATCCGGAAACTGATCATGCAGGAACCGCTGGACCGGCCGACCCTGCAGTCCGTGCTCAGGAGTTATGCTGATCGGGTCAAACTGGGCGCAGAGTCCCTCCCGCCCTTCATCACCTTGTTCTCGACCGAAGGGCAGATTCTTGCCCTCAGTGTTGAAAACGACGAACTCGCCACCGAAAACATAGGGCCTTTCCAGTATTTGATCAGACGCGCCGCCGAGGCGGAAATGGAGCAGGCCAGCGACTATTCCTACCTCAAAGGACGACTCCACGTTCTCGTGGTGGTGCCGCTTTATGCCCCTTACCCCAATGTCGCCGGTTGGTTCGGTCTCGCCTACCCCATCGACACGACCATCACGCAGCCGATCAAGAAAAACACGCTCCTGGAGTTCACGTTCACCTCAGCGCCCAACCAGCCTGACCACCGGGTGCTATCCTCGACCCTGCCCGACGCATTGGCGCGCGAAGTCCTGGAGTACAACGCCGCGCATAGCGGCAATATTTCTGGGAGCAGGGTCATGACTCTTGCGGGCGAACCCTACGTCACTCGCTTCGAATCGCTTGACCTCCTGGGTGAGGCCCCCGCCCGGATCGCCCTGCAACGTTCACTTACCGCCGAGCTGGCCTCGGCCCGGGAGCTGGCCAGAAAGGCTCTCTCTATTTCCCTCGCGGCCCTCGTCGCCGCGATCCTGATGGCTTTCGGTCTTGCCCGGGGTGTCAGCCGGCCGGTGCAACAGCTTGCCCAACACACCAAGCTGGTGGCCAGCGGCGACTACAGCCAGCGCATCGATTTGGGTCGCAAGGACGAACTCGGCCAGCTCGCCACCGCCTTCAACCAAATGACCGCCGGTCTGGCCGAACGCGATCGCGTCCGCAATCTTCTGGGCATGGTCGTCTCGCCCGAAATCGCCACCCAGCTCCTCAAATCCGACCTGAAGCTCGGCGGCGAGGAGCGCGAGGTCACGATTCTCTTCTGCGATCTCCGCGACTTCACCAGCCTGAGCGAGAAAATGCCTCCCACCGAGGTGCTGGCTCTCCTCAATCGCTACCTGGATCGCATGAGCACGATCATCGAGCAGCACGGTGGCGTGATCGACAAGTACATCGGTGACGCCATCATGGCCCTCTTTGGCGCCCCCGTCGCCATCCCCGACGCCGCGGCCCGCGCCATCACGGCGGCCCGCGCCATGGGTGATGCGCTGGAGGATCTCAACCGCCAGCTGACCGCCGAAGGCCGGCCGCGCCTGACCTTTGGCATCGGCATCAACACCGCCCGGGTGGTGGCTGGCAACATGGGCTCCAAGACCCGCTTGAACTATACCGTGATCGGCGACGGCGTGAACCTGGCTTCGCGACTGGAAACCCAAACCAAGGAACCGGCGCACCAGACCCTGATCATCGTGAGCGAAGCCACCGCCGTCGCGGCGGGCGTCGCCAAAAATCTGCGCTTCCTTGGCAGCATGCAAGTAAAGGGCAAATCGGACTCCATCCGGACCTACGCCGTCGATGTGCTGCCCCGTCCTTGGCAGGAAAGAACCTGAGCAGGGCCTGAGGTCAGGCTTTGACCAGCAGCGCCGCAGGCGCGATCTCCAGCTTCGCCTTCACCTCAGCCGGAATGGGCTGGGCCGTCATTTTCCCGGAGGCATCGGCGGTCACGCAAACCGCCACAATTTCGCCATGAGCCGCGATATCCGGACCGATCTGCCCCTCGGCATCAATCGGCCGGAACTGAAACTGAAAAATGACACCCCGGGTCCGCACTTCCCGGACCAACAGTTTCACCTCCACCTGATCGTTGAAGCGCAAGGGCGACTTGTATTCACAGGACGCCTTGACCCGCGGCCAGCCCACAATGTTACCCGGGACAAAGGAGATCAGGGGTAGTCCCAACGAGCGGTAGAACGCCGCCTCACAGGCTTCCATCCAGCGGAAGAAGTTCGAGAAATGCATGATGCCCGCCATGTCCGTTTCACCAAATTCGACGGTGCGCAGGATGCGGTATTCAGAGGGCATGACCCGAACATTGCAGCGTGGCTACTTTTGGCAACGCCCTTCAACGCCGGCTTGTGTCCCGTAGTCCGAACACTCATCTTCCCGCCATGAATCTTCTACTCCGCTTCCTCGCGATGGGCACCCTCCTCATCGCCAGTGTCTGCTCCGCGGCCGATGCCTTCGAAGGCAAGGTCAGCCTCACGATGACCGCCGGCAAAGGCAAGCCCATGACCCTGGATTACTCCATCAAGGGTCAGGCCCTCCGCATCGACATGAATGCCGACGGTCATGCGATCGCCACGATCATGGACTTGAACAAGATGGAAATGCTCATGCTCATGACGGAACAGAAAATGTACATGGTCATGCCCATCAAGCAGCCGGTGGAAAAGGCGATGAAGGATGCCGAGATGAAGGATCCGAACATCGAGAAGACCGGTCGCACCGACACCATCCTCGGCTACAAGTGCGAGGAATACATTTCCAAGGACAAGAACACGACGACCGAGATCTGGATTGCCGAGGGCCTCGGCACCTTCATGGGCATGGGCAACAATCAGGCGGGCGGCGGTGGCATGGGGGCCATGTTCGGCGGCGGCAAATCCAAGGCCGCCTCCAGCTGGGAGGAGAAATTCAAGGGCAAGCCCGGCTTTCCTCTGCGCGTCGTCACCACCGACAGCAAATCCAAGGAAACCTTCCGCATGGAGGCGACCAAGATCCAACCCGGTTCCCTGCCCGCCTCGCTCTTCGTGCCTCCGGCCGGCTTCGAGCGGTTCCAGATGCCCAGCCTGGGCGGCCTGCTGAAGGGCGGCAATTGAGCCCGATCGGGCCATCGGTTTCAGGGACCCTGGATCGCCCGGGTCTCTGAAATCGGACAGCGATGTCGGAGACGCGAACGTCACGAATCTCCACGTATTTGAGGTGCTCGTGTACCAGCCTGCAACCGCGTCTGCCGATTGAGACTTACCTAAACGAGTGACACCGGGCGCGGCCTGGATGCGCCGGTCCTCAACCCGTCCCGCCCTGTCGGGCACTCCTCTTCCCAAAGGGGATTTCGAGTCGAGTTGATTGGGTCCCCTCTGGGAAGAGGGGTGGCGCGAAGCACCGGGGTGTGTGGCTTCTTTGCTCAATCCCTAGGCGGTCAGCACGGGCGCTTCGTTTCGGGGGAATAGGTTCAATGCCCGTTTCCCACGGCTCAGGGAGATTGGTTCATCCAACAAAAAGGCCGGGCATATCGCCCGGCCTTTTTGTTGAGAGGTTTCAGTCGGTTCAATTGCCGATCTTCAGGAGCTCGTCCGCGGTCCAGTTGACTGAGCGCCCCGTGGTCTCAGCCCGGATCCGGGCCACCGTCTCCGGCTCAACCTCGGGATAGTTGTTACCCCATTCCGAGCGGACATACGAAAGCACATTGGCAATCTGCTCGTCCTTGAGGACGGCACCCAAGGGCGCCATGACGTTGTCATAGTGATTGCCCGACACGGTGATCGGTCCCTTCAGGCCGTGAAGCACGATGCGGATGATCCGCTCTTCGGAGCCGGCAACCCAGTCCGAGCCCGCCAAGGGAGGAAAGGCCCCGGGGACGCCCATCCCGGTCGCCTGATGGCAGGTGGCGCAATTGGCCATGAAAACCGGTTTGCCGAGCACCTTGCGCGGAATCTTTTCCTGAGCCATCGCGCCGGGCTTTTCGCGCTTCGCGTGTTCGCTGACCACCAGCGGGTCAAAACGAATGGAATTGTGGGCCATGTAGATCGAGCCGAAGAACACGGCCGTGCACATCAGACCGAGCAAGATGAGCGGCAGCATGGAGTAGCCGTTCTTTTTCTCGGGTTTCTGACGCTGCAACTGCGCGTGAACCTGCTGGATGCTGTCGTCGCTGGCAGCGGACTGCTCGACCTTGAAGTTATTGTCGGAATTCTGGCTCATCTTAGTGGCCTCCCGTCGTGGTTGCCGCGGCGTTCAGGCTGCGCTCGACAGGATAGTCGTAGGTGTCTTTCAGATTGAGAAGGAAG
>JBDKHE010000595.1:0-6091 GCA_039797805.1 Verrucomicrobiota bacterium | reverse complement strand
CAGCAGCAACGAAAGCAATCCCGCCAAAACCAGGCTACCGATGGCAAACAGGAACCAGCCCTTGGCCGCGCCGACGCTCGTGCCATCACTGGCAACGTCAGGTCGGGTTTGACCCCGCAGGGTCGGACCAACAGCAGGCATGGCGGCGGTGGGAAGGCGCATGCCCCTTCTTAGCATTTCGGGTACACCTACGCCTTGATGCGGATCAAGCATACGGAGGAATCCCCGCCAAACAATTCGCGCCCGTCTTCGGACTATTGAGGGTCGCGTAATGGACTGCCGGAAGAAGGGAAAACTTTCACCCCATTTCCAACACACCCCGCCCTGCCGGGCGCCCCTCTTTCAAGCCGGAACGATTCAGTTCAAAGAATTAGAATCGTGTGTAAGTTACTAATCGCCGAGGGCAGCTTCTGGAAAATCGCATCTGCAATGCAGTTCACTTTTGAGTATTCAGCCTATCAGGGAATTCCGGTTTCAACCGCAGGAGACCAGCTAAGTCTTGTCGTGGTTGGTATTAATTAGGTGGGCCGGCAGGTCCCTCTGCCGGCGATGACTGCCGTAGCAACGTAAAGGTCCGCAAACGGGCACAGGGACGTGCCCGTCCACCAAGGAACTCGAGGCAATGTCCGGTCCAACTGCATGGGTCCGGTTCAAGAGGGGATTCCCGGACCAGTGGATTGGGTCCCCTCTAGGAAGAGGGGTGGCGCGAAGCGACGGGGTGTGTCGGGCTGGTACGCGAGCCTGACTAACCCGAAGAATTCACCGGACGTTTTTGCTGACACAGGCCGTCGTACAGGGCCAATTCCCGCCGGGCAATCCGGCGCACCGTCGTGCTGAGCGTGCTGGCACTGCTCGAACGCTCCTCCGCGCTCGGAGCCGGGTCCGCCGCCTGCGAAAGGACCAGCGCCTCCATCAGGGCCTGCTCAAAGGCGATAAAGTACATGCGCATCGGATTGCACGCACAGGCCGGCTCAGGCCGGACCTCCTCGATCCCCCGTTGGGGAACGGTCAAGCCATGGAGGACTTCATCGAAGGTGTGGTCAAACAGATGGATCAGGGTATCCGGCAGTGCGAGCGGCGTCGGCGCCCGCTCGATCCGCAACAGGATTTCCCACCGACGGCGGATCTCGGCGCGCTGCCGCTGCAAGCGGTGCTGGAGAGCGGCTTGCATCCCGGATCGTTCAATAGGTGTAGTCGAGCTGCAGCCAGAATTTCGTGACATCCGGCAGCGTCGCCAGGTCACGGCTGAAGCGGGCGTACTTCAGCGTCCCGGTGATGGCGGCCGAGAATTTCCGGCTCACCTGCAGGTCGATCTCCTTGCCGTAGTCGGCCCCCAGCCGGTCGGCGGTGAAGACATGGTAGAAGCCGAGGAAATTGAATCCCTCCGGCAGGGCGAGGCCCGCCTTCAGATAGGTGTCACGCAGGCCGTTCCCCGGAGTTGTCAGGAAAAGATCAGCCCAACCGTCAAAGGCATGGAGCGTCGCCAGCGGCGTGCGGAAACTCACCCCGCCGTCGGATCCCAACACCTCGTAGCCCAACGCGAGTGATCCGGGTTTGCCCGCAACCCCCGCCTCGAGGGAAAGGAACGTGGCCCGATAGGCGAGCGGGCTGGAACCGTAGTCGCTCTGGGTCGCCACTTCCGCGCGATACGTCAGCTTGGTCGTGTCGGTGAGCTTCCGCGTCCCCGCAAAACTGACGCCATACGTGGCGCAGCTCTGCGTGGCGGCGTTGTCGAAGTCCAAGAGATACGCATAACCTGTGATCGTCCCTGCCGCGAAGCCCGCGTAGCTGGCATTGAGGAGGCTCGAGTTTGAATCAAACCGGCCTTGCGGGTGCTCCCGGCCGAAGATGCGGTTGACCTGCCAGAGGTAGGCGTAGGTGAGCGTGGTCTGGGGCAGGGATTTGTCCTGTAGCGTGACGGCGTCGAAGGTCTGCTGGTTTTGCCGCCAGCCGACATCTCCGACAAAACGCGCGTTGTCCAGGACCAGTCGCTGGCGGCCCAGCGTCGCGGTGGTCTGTTCCTCGGTGAAAGCGAGCCACACTTGGTTGATTTCCGTCGTTTCAGGATCGGCAATGACGACCCGGCCAACGCCGGCGGCGTTAAGTCCGGCCTGGTTGTAGGAATCGCCATTCACGGCGAGAACGTTTTCCGCCTCCACCATGGCCTTCCAACCTTGCAGCGGCGCGGTGGTGTAGCCAAGGCGCGTGCGCATCGTGAGGGCGGCGGAATCTTTCAGACCGGTCTGCTCGGCCCTTTCATAACGCAGCCGCGCGTTCGTGGAGACCTTGCCCTGAGTCAGGGCGCTGCCGATGGAGTCGGCCGCAATCATCATCGGGCCCACCATCAGGGAGAGGACCAGTCCGGAGAGAGGGGATAGTTTCATCATGGGTTCGAGCTTCATTCTGGCAGAATTGTCCATGGGGCACCTTGACCGGGATCAAGCAAACCAACCGGCCATCAACGGGCCGTCGCGGCGGCAGCCAGCGCCGCGGCAGCGGCCGGCAACCCGCCCTGCAGGCCCGTCCGCTGGTGGACGATTTCACCCTCGGGATTGAGAATCGTGACGAGATTCGAGTGGGCAAACGATCCATCGGCCTCCTGCTTGTACTTCACGCCCAACAGCGCGGCGATCTCGCGCACGGACTCCTCGTCGCCGTGCAGCAACACCCATTGATCATCCAGGGCTCGCTGGGCGCGATACTTGGCGAGCGCCGCCGGGGTGTCGCGTGCGACATCAAAGGAGACCAGCACGAAACGTGCCTTGTCCCGCATCTCCGCGGGAAGCTGTGCACGGATCGATTGCATGTCCGTCACGAGCAGCGGGCAGGCGTAGCCGCAGGAGGCAAAGAACATCGTGAGCACGACAGGCTGGCCGCGCAGCTGACCGAGCGTGAAGGGCTTGCCCGCATCGGTGGTGAACGTCGCCTCGGACTGGTAGAGCGACTCCTTGCCGAAGGTGTCCCGGGCCATGGCCTCACAGCAGGCGTCGAGTTTGGCGGCCGGCTTTTCCTCGGCCGCACAGCAGGCATCGGGCTTTTCCGCCGGCTTCGCTTCGGCCGCGCAGCAAGCTGCGACCGGCTCCGCCGCGACGGCGGACAGAGCCAGGCCAAGGCCCAGCGCCAGCATGGTGACGAGGGCGCGGATCGATTCGCCCGCAGAAAGGTGAGGCATGGAGATTGTTTTCATGGGATAGATTTCGCGCAGCGGAAGCCGAGCGACGTGGTTGTGTTGTTGGCCTTGAGCGAAGTGCGCAGGGCCTGCCGCATGAAGGCGGCGTAATCGGTGGTGTCCTTGGCGCCGACGGAGCCGGCCCCGCAGAACAGGTTGCGCTCAAGTCCGGCGTCGGCGCGCGACTCACCGGTGACCAGCGCGGTATTGAAGTCCTGGACCCATTCCCAGACGAGACCATGGAGGCCGCGGATGCCGTGGAAGTTCGGACGCAGGCTGTCCGCCGCGGGCAGCACGGCCGGCACCGGGCGGGCCAGCCAGGCATAAAGGTCGCGGTTCAAGGTCTCATCGTTTTTCCCGTCTGGACCATCGTAGCCCGCCGCCGCGGCGAGCTCCCACTCCGCGATCGTCGGCAGCCGTTTGCCGACCCAACGCGCATAGGCGCGGGCGGCAAACCAGGAAACACGGACCACCGGCGCATCGGGCGGGGTGTTTTCTCCCGGAGTGAGATCGTCGCTCCATCCCTCAAGATAGGAGGCATCGGCAAAGAGACGGCTCACTTGGGAGCGACGCCATTTCGGCACGGCGGTCACAAAGGCGAGAAACTCCGCATTGGTGACCGGCCGCTCATCGAGCAGAAACGACGCGACCGGCACCGACGGCGCGTCCTTAACCGAACGCTGCAACGGCACATAGGCGCCGGCGGGGATGACCCGCATCTTCACCATGTCTGCCGCGCCGCAGGCCGCCATCGCGCCGGCAAGAGCCAGGGCGAATAACCAACGACGGGCGCAGACAGTCCGGACAGACATGGTGAGAAGGTGGTTCAATGAATCTGGTTGCGGAGCGCCTTGACCTGATCGGCCGTGAACGCGTCGCCCTTGTTGCCCCAGGTGTTGAAGACATAGGTGAGCACGTCGGCGACCTGGGC
The DNA here is from genome assembly GCA_039797805.1 of Verrucomicrobiota bacterium. Lineage (GTDB taxonomy): Bacteria > Verrucomicrobiota > Verrucomicrobiia > Opitutales > Opitutaceae > Lacunisphaera. The sequence goes on along the minus strand of JBDKHE010000595.1, from coordinate 1,991 downwards.
ATCGGTCAGGACGGCTTCCTGCGGCGGCATCACGCTGTTGATGGTCGTGCCGTTGACCGTGACGGGGCCGGTAAGTCCTTTGAGGACGATGCGGATGGCGCGGTCGCGGTCGGCGAGCATGAAGTCGGATCCGGCCAGCGGCGGGAAGGCCATCGGCAGGCCCTTGCCGTCGGGTTGATGACAGGCAAAGCAAAGGCCCATGTAGACCTGTTTGCCCTTTTCGATCTGCATTTCCTTGGTCAGCCCGGCGATGACCGGATTGGCCTTGGTCTCGGCGGCGATCTGCGCCTTCAGTTCGGCCTCGCGCTTGGCGGAATCGGAACCGGCCTCGGCCTGGGCGCCGAGATAGACGGCGTCGATCTCCTTGCCGGAATAGAGCACGCGGTTGGCCTCACCCGAGACCTTGAGCATGCCGAGCGCCCCCTTGTTGAAGGCGCGGGTCAGGGAGTGGTCGACCAAAATGAAGGTGCCGGGGACATCGACCTTGAACTCCACCACGGCGGCGCCACCCGAGGGCACCAACGTCGTCTGGACGTTGGCGTTGGGCAGGCTGAGTCCGGCTTCCGGGTAAACCTTGTCGAAGATCTCCCCGATGATGTGGAACGAGGAGGTGATGTTGGGACCGCCCACGCCGAAGTAGATGCGCACATGCTCACCGACGTTGGCCGTGATGGCCTTGTCGCCCACGAGCGAGCCGACCGAGCCATTGAAGACAATGTACGGCGGACGTTCATCGATGGCCTTGGCCATGTCGAAGGACTGCAGGCCCTCCTCGCCGAACTTGCCGGTGGTGTAGAATTCACCCTGCATCACGTAGTATTCCTTGTCGACGGGCGGCAGGCCTTCCTTGGGTTCGACCAGGATCAGGCCGTACATGCCGTTGCCAATGTGCATGGGCACGGGCGCCGTGGCGCAATGGTAGACAAAGACGCCCGGATTCAGGGCCGTGAAGGTGAATTGCGAGCTGTGACCCGGGGCCGTGAAGGTCGAGGCCGCGCCGCCACCGGCACCGGTCACGGCGTGCAGATCGATGTTGTGCGGCAACCGCGAGGACGGGTGGTTGTTCAGGTGAAACTCCACGACGTCGCCCTCGCGCACGCGGATGAAGGAGCCGGGGACCGAGCCACCGAAGGTCCAGAACGTGTACTCGACGCCGTCAGCCAGGCGACCGACCTGCTCGCGCACTTCGAGATTCACCACCACGCGGGCACTGTGCTTGCGCGCAATGGGCGGCGGCACGTGGGGCGGAGACGTGAGGATCGCCTGCTCAATCGGCAGGGACCGCACCTCGGGCGGAAGCACAACCGGGCCCGCGGCATCGGTCGGACCTTCGTTGGCGAGGACGGGCGCGGCGAGGACCAGCGCGAGCATGACTGAAGTGTATACGTGGTTTTTATTCATATCATTTGGGGTTCTGAGGTTAAACTTACCTGATCGTCAGGCCGCTTGCCTTGATGCGCGTCAAGTTTTGATAGGTTAGCGTGCGAGTAGCGAAGGGAAAGTCACCGCCACCAACACGACATAGAGAAGCCCGACAAACGCCTCCATCATCCCGATCCGGCGGGCCGGCCAAGCCGGGCGCCTCGATCCGGTGAGCCAAAGAGTCCGCAAGAAAAGGACTCCGACAAACCCAACGGCAATCATCGGCGCCAGCTGCCGGGCGGTCAGGGCCAAGACCCCGGCGAAGGCCGCGGCGGACGCCGCGAGCGCGACGCCGGCCCCGGCCGTTTCTCCTTTGGTTGTTCGCAGATACGAACGGACGGTCAAAATCGCCGGGATGCTCCGAGCCGCGGCCAGAGCCGCGAGCGCCAGGGACGCGCCCGCCGGCCACCCGGCCAGTATCGCGATAATCATCGGCACAAAAGAAAAGGCCGCACAACCCGCCAGCTCCGCCGCGGTCGCCCGCGCCTGATTGCGGCGGTCAAACCACACAAACAGTCCTCCAAACGGTGCAGCGAGCAACAGGGGCCACAAGGCCACCCCACCCGCCA
>JBDKHE010000594.1:0-4874 GCA_039797805.1 Verrucomicrobiota bacterium | reverse complement strand
CCTTGGTCCGATGCAGCAGAAAAACCTCACTCAATTGCCGGCCGATGGTATGGACCGGATTGAGGGAGGTCATGGGCTCCTGAAAGATCATGCCGATGCGGCCGCCGCGGATCTTCAGCATGTCTTCGGCGGGCACCTGCACCAAGTCCTGGCCGTCAAAGAGCACCTGGCCGCCGGCAATCCGGCCCATGGGCTGCGGCAGCAGGCGCATGATGGAGAAGGCCGTGACGCTCTTGCCGCAGCCGGATTCACCGACGATGCCGAGGGTACGGCCGCGATGGACCTGGAAGCTGACGCCGTCGACGGCGGTCAGGCGGCCGGAGTCGGTATCGAAGGTGGTGACCAGGTCCCGTACTTCCAGCACGGGGGCATCGGCGGTCATGGGTTTTGGAGGAGTGGCGGGCACGGTTTAGTTCCGGGGCTTGTATTGATCGAAGATGCGGATGGCCGGCGGGAAGGTCTTGCCGGCCGCCATGGCGGCCTTGGTTTCCTTTTTCAGATCCTCATCGATCCAATAGAGGGAGTATTCAAAGAAATCGGTGGCAATCTTGACGTTGCCTTCGGCGGGCACGCCCAACCAGCGCCAGGCCCCGTTCCGGATGAACGTGAGGTCGAAGCCCGGGCAGAAAGAGGCATCGTCGTAGAGCAGTTCCTCCATCTTGAAGGCGATCTGCTTCATCTCATCAATGCTCTCTGACTTGTCGTAGGCCTCGATCATCCGGTCGAGCTCCGGGATGGCGATCACCTGCAGGTTGTTGGTCTGGGTCTTGACCTTGCGGGCCGGGTTGACGGAGCCGTCGGGCAGAAACGCCTGATCATAGGCGTTGGCCGAGTGATAGGTCTCCCAGTAGCGCGGGAACATCTCGGGACCGACGTTGAAGGCCGTGAAGGTGATCTCGTGCTTCTTTTCCTGGGTCTTCTTCCAAGCTGCGGTGTTGTCGAGCACCTCGACGCGCAGTTCCAGGCCGGCCTTGAGGGCTTCCTCGCGCAAAATGGTGAGGACGTCCTTCAGGTTTTCGTAACCGGTGGTGACCTCCACGGAGAGCCGCTCGCCGGCGTCATTGACAAGGATGCCGTCGGGGCCGCGCTTGGTGAAGCCCGCCTTGGCGAAACTGGCCAGGGCGTCATCAATGGAAAAGGGACGTGAACGCAGGGTGGGGTGGGTGAAGTCGCCGTAACCGTCGGAGGTGGTTTGCATGCGCACCCAGTCACCGCGGGAAAACTTCTTGAGCACCAGATCCCAGTTCAGGGCGAAGTTGATGCCGACGCGGATGTCCCGGTTGTTGAGGAGGGGTTTGGACTGGTTCATCCAAAAGCCGTAGGTCGGCCGGGGGACGTCGTTGAAAAACTTGATCTTCTGGACGTAACCCTGCGCGACCTCGGGAGCGGAGTCCGGGAGCTTGTCGTACCAGTACTGCGCCAGTTGCAGGCCGATGACATCGAGGTCGCCCTTGCGGAAGGCCTCGAAAGCCTTCGGGCTGTCGCGGATGACCGTCAGGTGGATGCGGTCGGGGTTGAAGCGGTGGCGCCAGAACTTCAGGTCCTGGGCCCACCAGTTCTTCACGTGCGTGAGGGTGATCGCGGAGCCCTTCTCGATGTTCTCCTCGCGGACCTCGTAGGCGCCGCTGGTGGGAGGGAATTTCCACTGGTAGCGCTCGGCAAAATCGTCGCCCAGCTCGCGGTAGAAGTGCGCCGGCACGGGCTCGAGGCCGAGGGTGATCGAGTAGATGTCGGGGCGCAGTTTGGGCAGCTGGATGGCGATGGTGTGGTCGTCGAACCGCGTGATGCCGGCGTATTTGGTCCCGTAGAAATTGTTGAACCAGGGCGCCTTGATGTAGCTCGAACGGTAGAAGAAGAAGGCGAACATCATGTCATCCGCCGTGATCGGCGGTCCATCCGACCAGCGGGCGGCGGGATTGATGTGGATGTAGACGGTCCGGTTGGCCCGGTCGAGGGCCCAGCGGTCGGCGATGCCGGGGTAATAGTGAAACCCGTCCGGGGTCAGGTCCGTGAGATTCGGATGACGGTTGGCAAAGCCCATCGCGTTGTAGTCGCGGATCCATGTCCGGAAACTGCCGTTGGAGTCGGGACCGACCGCCCGCAGGGTGCGGGGGAAGTCCTGCTCCCAGAAGTTGAGCGTGCCGCCGCGCTTGGCCTCGGGGGAGGCGAACTCGGGCAGTTCCATGCCGTCTTCCCACTTCAGGTTGGCGGGGATATCCGCCGGGGTCTTGAAGTGGAAGAACTCGGGATGGGCGGCGTAGTAGGCCTTGGCCTCGGCGAGGGCGTCAGGCTTGCCGGCATCCGCCTTGCCCGATTCCTTCCCGCCGCATCCGCCCAGCAGCAGACTGATGGCTACGAGCAGGAGGGTGGGGAAGGCGGAGGATTTCATGCGGGATGGAACTGGGTTGAACCGATGGGTGGGTGGGCGACTGAGCGGCCGTCGTTGCCCGGACTGAAAGCCGATGGCTTGGCCACGGGCAGGACAAGCGAGTGGCTTACTTTTCCTTGTATTGGTCGAGGGTGCGGATGACGGCGGGGAAGGTCTTGCCGGACTTGCGGGCCTCCTCGGTTTCCTTCTTGAGGGCCTCATCGACCCAGAAGAGCCGGTACTCCTCGAACTGGGTGCTGATCTTGACGTTCCCTTCCTTGGGCACGCCGAGCCAGCGCTGAAGGCCGGTCCGCTGGAAGGGGATGACGAAGCCGGGGCTGAAGGAACCGTCCTCGTAATTGATCTCCTCGATCTTGAAGGCCAGCTCCTTCATTTTCGCGATATCGGCGGACTTGTCGTAGGCCTCGATGAGCAGATCCAGCTCGTGGTTGGCCATTTCCTGGAAGTTGTTGGTCTGGGTCTTGACCTGGCGCTTGGGGTTGACGGAACCGTCGGGCAGGAAGGCGTCGTCAAAGGCGTTGGCGGAGTGGAGCGTCTCCCAGTAGCGGGGAAACATTTCCGGCGAGACGTTCCAGGCGGAGAACATGATCTCGTGTTTCTTTTCCTGGGCCTTCTTGAAGGCCGCCGTGCGGTCGATCACCTCGACCCGCAAATCGAGACCGGCCTTGAGGGCTTCCTCCTGCAAGATCGTGAGCAGGTCCTTGTAGTGCTCATAGCCTGTGGTGACCTGGACGGAGAGGCGCTGCCCGGCGTCGTTGACCAAAATGCCATCCGGGCCGCGCTTGGTGAAACCGGCCTTGGCAAAACTGGCGAGAGCCTGGTCGACGGAGAAAGTGCGCGCGCGCAAGGTCGGGTGGGTGAATTCCCCGAAACCATCGGAAGCAGTCTGCATGCGGCTCCAGTCGCCGCGCGAGAACTTGGAGATCACCAGTTCCCAGTTCATCGCGTATTGGATGCCGATGCGGATGTCGCGATTGTCGAGCAGGGGCTTGTTGCGGTTCATCCACAGGCCGTAGGTGGGACGGGGGATGTCGTTGTAGAATTTCATCTTCTGGATGTAGCCATCGCGAACCTCGGGAGCCGTGTCAGGCAGCTTGTCGTACCAGTCCTCGGCCAGGCGCAGGTCGAAGAAGTCGATATCGCCCTTGCGGAAGGCTTCGAAGGCCTTGGCATTGTCGCGGATGACGCTGAGGCGGATGCGGTCGGGATTGTTGCGATAGCGCCAGAATTTCAGGTCCTGTGCCCACCAGTTCTTGATGTGGGTGAGGGTGACCGCGCGGCCCTTGTCGAGTCCCTCGGGTGTCACGATGTACGGGCCGCTGGTCGGAACATTGCGCCACTGATACCGCTCGGGAAAATCATCCCCGAGTTCGGCGAAGAAGTGGGCGGGCGTGGGCTCGCTTTCCAGGGTCTGGCTAAGGATGTCCGGACGCAGCTCGGGAAACTGCAGGGCATAGGTGTGCTCGTCGAACCGGGTCAGGCTGGCGAATTTGGTGGTGTAGTAATTGTTGTACCACGGGGCCTTGATGTAGCTCGTGCGGTAGAAGAAGTGTCCGAAAAACACGTCATCCGTCGTGATCGGCGGACCGTCGGACCAGCGGGCGGCGGGATTGATGTGGACGTAGACGGTCTTGTTGGCGCGGTCGAGGGCCCATCGGTCGGCGATGCCGGGGAAATAGCGGAAGCCGTTTTTGGACAAACCGGTCTCGTTGGGGTGGCGGCGGGCGAACTGCATCACATTGTCATCGAGAATCCAGGGACGGAAACTGCCGTTGGAATCCGGGCCGACAAAACGCAGCGTGCGGGGAAAATCCTGGATCCACCAGTTGAAGGTGCCGCCCCGCTTGGCGGCCGGGTCGGCGAACTCCGGTAGGTCCATGCCGTCTTCCCATTCGAGGTTCGCCGGAATGTCGGCCGGGGTCTTGAACTTGAAGAATTCCGGATGAGCGGCGTAAAAGGCCTTGGCCTCGTCGCGGGCGTCCTTCTTGGGCTCGGTGCTGGCGGTTTCTTTTTTGCCGCAGCCGCTGAGGGCGAGCAGGGCGGTGCCCAGCAGGAGGGTGGCGATGGGACGGAAAGATGAGGTGAACGTCATGGGCTTATTGGTAAGTGGTGAATTTCTTGGGATCGAAGGCCTCGCGCACGGCTTCGCCGATGAAGGTAACGAGGATGAGAATAAAAACCAGCGACGTGAAAGCGCTGGAGACGATCCACGGGGCGGTCGTGAGAGTCTGGGTGCCCTGCTTCAGGAGTTCCCCCATGCTCGGGGTCGGCGGGGGCAGACCGAAACCGAGAAAGTCGAGGGCCGTGACGGCCGTGATGGCCGAGGCCACGGTGAACGGGATGAAGGTGACGATCGTCGAAATCGTGTTGGGCAGAATATGGCTGAAGATGATGCGGCCGGGACCGGCGCCCAGCACGATGGCGGCGGCGGTGTAGTCACGGGCTTTTTCCCGGTAGGTGGCCGTGCGCATGTAGTAGGTCATCG
>JBDKHE010000593.1:0-3242 GCA_039797805.1 Verrucomicrobiota bacterium | reverse complement strand
CAGGTCCATGTAGCCGTAGTGGAGGTGGGTCGTCGCGAAGAGATTCTGGAAGGTCTGGCTGGTGCCGTCCGCGGAGCTCTTGTCACCGGAAGCATAGCTGTAGAGGACACCGAGGCGCGGCTGCCAGGGATGTTCGGTCCAGGTGTAGCCACCCTGCAGCACGAGCGCATAGGCGTCCTGCTTGAGCCGGGGCGCGGCGAGGGCGGCGGCGACGGTGGTGGCGGGGAAGACGGCCGTGCGGTTGCCAAACTGGTGCATGGCCTCGACGCCGTAGTCCCAGGCGCCGTAGGCGAGCGGCTTGGACCTGATCCTCAGACCGGCGGTGTAGAGGTCCTGCGCACCGGGAAAGCGGAAGGGGGCGGCCACGCCGGTCCAGTTGTCGGTGACGATGCCCCGCTCGACATTGCGGGCGAACAGGTAGGCCTCGACGATCTCGTTCTTAGCCAGCGTGGGGAAATTGAAGTAGGCGCCGGAGAAGTGATCCTGCGAATTGGATTTGTTCAGGTTCTTGTGGTCATTGTACACAAGTCCGCCGGTGAAGACGTCGACCCCGAAGAGAGCGTTCTGCCAGCGCACCTTGAGGGCATCAAAGGTGCGGGCGTTGTTGTTCCAGCGGAAGTGTCCGACGAGGCGCTGGTCGCCATAGACGAGCTCCTGCCGGCCGAGCTTCACGGAAAGCGGGAATTCCTTGTGGTTGCCGAAAAAGAGCTAGGCCTGGTGCACGTCGAGCGGGCCGTCGCGCTCGGCCAGACCCTGGCCGGCGGCGGTCGCGACGAAGCGCTCATCCGCCAGCGAATAACTGGAGCGACCCTCCACCAGGAAGTTCCACATCCTCGCGGTATAGCCGACGCGCGGCATGATGCGCGTCAGGCTGTAATGATTGTTGTTGTCGTCCTGGATTCGTTTGGAGAAATCCCAGTTCGAACCGGCCTTGTTGAAGCCGGCGTCGTCCTTGCTCTCGTAGCGGTAACGGACGTTTACGCCGATGTCCCAGGCACTCAGGTAGACATCGGAGGCCCGGAGTTTTTCGTTGATGAAGCCCGGAAAAGGTCGGGCCGGTGGCGGGGGCGTGTACTGGGCGCGGAGCGCCGGGATGACGGAGCCAGCAAGCGCGAGGAGCGCTGCGAGACGGGTGACGGTGTTCATGGTGTGAGTTTGTTCAGTGCGGGGAAAGATCAGACTGGGGTGAGGGCACTAAGAAAGCGGGAGAGGCGGGAGCCGCCGGGGCCCTTGCGCGGGGGCGGGGTGGCGACGGTCGGGGAGGGACGGGCCGGGCGGTGATGCGAGCGTTCCTCGAGGAAGCCGATCAAGTCCTCCCGGAGGCGGTAGTATTCCGGATCCTCCAGCAACTGTTTGCGGGAGCGGGGGCGGGGAAACTTGATCTCGAGAATCTCGCCGACCGTGGCGGCCGGGCCGCTGGTCATCATGACCACGCGGTCCGACAAAAAGAGCGCCTCGTCCACGTCATGCGTGACCATGAGGGCCGTCTTGCGGTCTTTCTGCCAGAGATCGATGAGCACCTGCTGCAACTCGGCGCGGGTGAGCGAGTCGAGCATGCCGAAGGGTTCGTCGAGCAGAAGCATCTTGGGTGAGAGGGCAAAGGCGCGGGCAATGCCGCAGCGCTGGCGCATGCCCTGCGAAAGTTCGGCGGGCTTCTTGTGCATGGCGTCACCCAGGCCGACGACCGTCAGGTAGTACTCCACAATCTGGCGGCGTTCCTGGGCATCGGCCGTGTAGTAGACCTGCTCGACCCCCAGCATCTCGTTCTCGTAAGCGGTGAGCGAGGGTAGGAGGCAGGGGGCCTGGAAGACGACGCCGCGATCCGGGCCGGCGCCGGTGACTTCCTTGCCGGCGAGGACGATGCCGCCTTGGGAAACCTCCGACAGACCGGCGATCATGGCCAACACGGTCGATTTGCCGCAGCCGGAATGGCCGATGAGGGTGATGAACTCGCCCTTGCGGATGCGCAGGTCAAAGTTCTCGACGATGACGGCCGGACCCTTGGGCGTGTCGTAGATTTTACCGAGCTGGGAAATTTCGAGGAAGGAGGACATCGTGATAGTGAGCAGTGAGCGGTGAGCAGTGAGCAGGGGTGGTGAGCGGGGCGGGGGTTACTCGCTGGTGGAGATGGCGATTTGTTCCTCCTTCAACTCGCTCGGGCGGAGGGGGCGGCGGTTGACGCGGGGGAGATCGAGGTTTTCGGGCAGGATGTCGGGGAGAATCAGCTTCTGGCGGACGGTTGCTTTGCGGCGCTCGCTGTAACCGAGCAGTTCATTGGTGATGAGGGCGCGCAGCCGTTTGAACTCGGGGTCGTGGTTGAGCGCCTTGCGGTCGCGCGGCCGGTCCAGGGAGACAGGGAATGAAGGCCCGAGCGTGGCGCCGGGTCCGAGGGTCAGCGGGATGATGCGGTCGGCGAGGAGCAGGGCCTCGTCCACGTCGTTGGTGATGAGGACGACGGTCTTCTTGTCCTTCTCCCAGATACGTTCGAACTCGTCCTGCAGCGTGGCGCGTGTGAGGGCGTCGAGGGCGGAGAGCGGTTCGTCGAGCAGGAGGATCTGCGGATCCATCGCGAGGGCGCGTGCGACGGACACGCGCTGGCGCATGCCGCCGGAGAGTTCGCGGGGAAACTTGTCGCGGGCCGGCGTGAGGTTGACGGTGGCGATGGCGGTCGCGACGAGCTGCCGGCGCTTTTCGGGCGAGTGGTTGGGGAAGACCTGGTCGACGGCGATGGCGATGTTTTCCGTGACGGTGAGCCAGGGCAGCAGCGAGTAGTTCTGGAACACGATGCCGCGGTCGGGACCGGGCGAGGTGATCTCGAGGTCGTTGAGCTTGACCGTGCCGGCGTCGGGCCGCGTGAGCCCCGCGATGAGCGAGATGAGCGTGGTCTTGCCCGAGCCCGAGTAGCCCACGATGGCGACAAACTCGCCGCGCTCGATCTGCAGGTTGACATTGCTGAGCACCGGCGCCCCGCCGAAGCCCTTGGATACGTTGGTGAGTTCGAGGAAAGACACGGAAAAATTACGATTAATGATTAATGATCAATGATTGTGCCGGGCAGCCTGGAAGGCATGGATTCCAACGACCTGAAGGAGAGAACGATGGAGTTTGCCGTACGCGTCTTGCGCATGGTGGACCAAATGCCCACGACGATCGCCGGCCAGACAGTGGCGCGACAAGTTGCCCGCAGCGGCACCTCGGTTGCCGCAAATTATCGGGCGGCATTGCGCTGCAAATCGCGCGCG
>JBDKHE010000592.1:0-3610 GCA_039797805.1 Verrucomicrobiota bacterium | reverse complement strand
CTGGGCCCCGAGAAAGACCCGGCCCTGCATGCCCGCCGGCTTCGGCACGCCGGCGAGGGCGAGCGTGGTGGCGGTGAGGTCGATCAGGCTCACGAGCTGCTCGCTTGTCCGGCCGGCGCGGTATTGCGGCGGCGCGGGGAAGTTTTCCGGCCAGCGCACGATGAGCGGCACCCGGTCGCCGCTGTCGTAGCACCAGTCCAGGCCGCGGAATTCGAGCCGGCCGTTGTCGGCGAAAAAGATCACCACCGTGTCATCGGCCAGCCCGTCGGCCTCGAGCCGGGCGAGAATCGCGCCGACGCGGGCGTCGAGTCCGTTGACGGCGTCGAGATAGCCCGCCCAGTGTTTTCGCATGGCGGGGTCGTCCGGGTAATACGGCGGGAGCACCACCCGGGCAGGGTCGATGGTGGCGGGATGCGACTGGCCCTGCCACGGTTGATCGGGCGCGGCGGTCCAGTTGACCGGGCCGAGTTCGACGGTCGGCAGGTTGACCTGCGCATAAAACGGCTGGCGTGCGGCCAGTTGTGTCCACTCCGTGGTGGCGAACAGGCGGATCGAGTTCTCGAAGTTGCCCCGGGTGATCGCGGCGTTCCCCCAGCCGCCGGCCGGGGGCCGTTCATTCGGGCGCAGCACGTCGCCCACCACCTCGAAATTCAGGTCCATCTTGCCCGTGCCGACGGGCCGGCCGGCCATCGTGGTGATGTTGGCGGTGAAGTAGCCGGCGTCGTGGAGACGCTGCGGGAGCGGGCGCACGCCTTCCGGCAGGTGGTAATGATCATCGAGGCCCGGCGAGCGGTGGCCGCGGGCGTTCTGCGCGCCGATCGTCGTCTGATACATGCCGGTCATGAAGGCCGAGCGGCTGGTGGAGCAGACGGGAGCCGTGGCGAAGACCTGGCGGTAGCGGAGGCCCTCGCAAGCCAGGCGGTCCACGTTCGGCGTGGTCACGGTGGGATAACCGTAGCAGCCGAAGTCCGGACCGATGTTCTCGGCGACGATCCAGAGGATGTTGGGACGGCGCGCGGGTTCGGCGCCGGGAGCGGAGGCGGGAAAGGCGACGGCTAAGAAGACCGCGGCCAGCGCCGGAAGCAAACGGGAGACGCCGCGTTTCATGGAGTGAGAAGATGGGGCGCCGGACGGAGGGCGATGATCCGCGGGGGAAGGAAGGGGTTCATGGGTGATTGAGGCGTGTCTGCAAACCCGGTTTGTCATTCTGATCCCGCAGTCGCGGGAGAAGAATCCATCAGGGTATTACGGAGCACATCAGCGGAAGCTGTGATTTGGCTGGATGCTTCACTGCGCTCAGCATGCCAGGTTTTAGAGTTTAAAAACTATCCGAATAACCCCGCTTCGACGGCATGGTTGCCTGTAGCGGCGGTCTATGACCGTCGCAGAACGTGGCGTGGTCATCATTCGGCGGTCATAGACCGCCGCTACAGAATGCGGAATCATATGGTTATTAGGATAGCGCTAAGGCCGGCTGGCGCCGGCCGGTTTCGGGTCGGTCAACAGGACGGGGAACATCTTGAGGTAGGTGTCGCGCCAGAACTCCAGCACGGCGGGGGTCTCGGGGAAACGGCCCTGGTCGTCGGTCTCCTTGATCCATTGGTCCAGGGTGGCGCGCATCTCCCGCAGCGTCTGCTGATGCCCCTCATCGCGGGAGGGGGCGAGGTTGTGGATCTCGTAGGGGTCGGCTTCGGTGTCGTAGAGTTCCTCGTTCGGCAGCCGGTCGGTGACGAGCGTGCGCTGCGCGTCGGATAATCTGCCCTCGGCCTGCCGCGCGCGCAGCAGCGGCACCGCGGGGAAGCGCGCCTCCTTGTAGCGGTGCGGGGCCAGGTAGGGATGGTCGGGGATGAAGTTGCGGATGTAGCGGTAGCGCGGGCCGCGCACGGCGCGGATGCGTTGCACGGCCTCGTCCGTGCGGTCGCGCGCGCTGAACACGACTTCCCGGGCGGGATCGGCCCCGGCCCCGAGGAAGACGCGGCTCGGCATGCCCGCCGGCTTCGGCACGCCGGCGAGGGCGAGCGTGGTGGCCGTGAGGTCGAGCAGGCTGACGAGCTGCTCGCTCGTCCGGCCGGCGCGATATTGCGGCGGCGCGGGGAAATTCTTCGGCCAGCGCACGATGAGCGGCACCCGGTCGCCGCTGTCGTAGCACCAGTCCAGGCCGCGGAATTCGAGCCGGCCGTTGTCCGCGAAAAAGATCACCACCGTGTCGTCGGCCAGTCCGTCGGCCTCAAGCCGGGCGAGGATCGCGCCGACGCGCGCGTCGAGTCCGTTGATGGCGTCGAGATAGCCGGCCCAATGCTTCCGCATGGCGGGGTCGTCCGGGTAATACGGCGGGAGCACCACCTGGGCGGGATCGATGGTGGCGGGATGCGACTGGCCCTGCCACGGTTGATCGGGCGCGGCGGTCCAGTTGACCGGGCCGAGCTCGACGGTCGGCAGATTGACCTGCGCGTAGAACGGCTGGTGCGCGGGCAGCTGCGTCCACTCCGTGGCGGCGAACAGGCGGATCGAGTTCTCGTGGTTGTGCCGGATGACCGCATTGCTTCCCCAGCCGCCGGCCGGGGGGCGTTCGTCCGGACGCAACACGTCGCCTACCACCTCGAAATTCAGGTCCGTCTTGCCCGTGCCGACGGGTTGGCCGGCCATCGTGACGATGTTGGCCGTGAAGTAGCCGGCGTCGTGCAGGCGTTGCGGCAGCGGGCGCACGCCTTCCGGCAGGCGGTGGTGGTCGTCGAGGCCCGGCGTGCGATGGCTGCGGTGGTTGTGCGCGCCGATCGTCGTCTGATACATGCCGGTCATGAAGGCCGAGCGGCTGGCGGAGCAGACCGGGGCCGTGTCGAAGGCCAGGCGGTAGCGCAGGCCCTCGCGGGCCAGACGGTCCACGTTCGGCGTGGTCACGGTGGGATAGCCGTAGCAGCCGAAATCGGGGCCGATGTTCTCGGCGGTGATCCAGAGGATGTTCGGGCGGCGGGCCAGCGCGGCGCCGGGCGCGGCCGGAACCGGGCTGGCGGAAGCGAGCACCGCGGCCAGCGCGAAGAAAACAGGGAGGGGGAAGGAGCGTTGCATGAGATTCGACAAGTTAGGGGACCGCCGGATGGGGGCGTCTCTACCGGGGCCAGCGGGGACGAAAAACCGACTCAGCTGGCACGATGCATTCGAGGTGGAGCGGCCTGACCTCAGGACGCTGGTTTGGGAGCAAACATCCTCAAGCGCGCTGGGGTCCAGCCGTCGCCCGGCCTTTGGCTGGCAAGCAGCGCGCTCCACCTTTTCAAGCAGCCGCTTTCGGGTGAGATGCATTGCAACGGGATGGTTCCGACTCAACCGAGAGTGCGGGGGAAGATTGGGCGGAGATACTCGAGGTCGTAGCGGACACTTTGCTCGATCCCGAGGGGCATCTTGAGACCCTCGATGCCCACCCAGCCCCGGTAGCCGGCGTCGTCGAGCGCCGCGCGGACGGAGGGGAAATTCATCGAGCCCTTGCCGTAGAGATCGTCCTGGTCCTTCAGGTGCACCTCGCAGATCCGTTCCTGGCCGAAGTGGCGGATCGCGGCGGCGTAGTCCTCGCCGACCTTCTGCATGTTGCCGACATCGTAGTAAACCTGGATGGCGG
>JBDKHE010000591.1:0-9651 GCA_039797805.1 Verrucomicrobiota bacterium | reverse complement strand
GTGCGCTGGCCGAACGCATCTGGGCGAACCTGCACGGACTGGGGCAGGGCGCACTGGAACCAGGCGCGGCGCAAGAGCAGGAGCAGGGATGAAGCTGACGATACCCACATGGTTGACGCTGGCGCGGATCGCGATGATCCCGGTGCTGGTGGTGGTCTATTACCTGGACTACCGCTGGACGAATATCGCGGCGACCGCGATCTTCGTGTTCGCGTCGCTGACCGACTGGCTGGACGGCTGGATCGCGCGGCGCTACCACCAGTTCTCGGCGTTCGGTGCGTTCCTGGACCCGGTGGCGGACAAGCTGATGATCTCGACCGCGCTGGTGATCACCGTGCAGTACCACCACACGATCTGGATGGCGCTGTGGGCCAGCGTGATCATCGGCCGCGAGATCGCGGTGTCGGCCCTGCGCGAGTGGATGGCCGAACTCGGCCAGCGGGCGAAGGTGGCGGTCGCCACGGTCGGCAAGGTCAAGACCGTGGTGCAGATGGTGGCGCTGGGGTTCCTGCTGTACCGCGAGCCCCTGCTGGGGCTGCCGATCTTCCAGATCGGCGAATGGCTGCTGGCGGCGGCGGCGCTGCTGACCCTGTGGTCCGGCTTCGAGTACGCCCGCGCGGCGTGGCCGGCCCTGAGCAGGCAGGAAGCGCAAGGTGTTGACACTCCGGAATGAACCCGTAAAATGGCGGGCTCAACGCGGGAATAGCTCAGTTGGTAGAGCACGACCTTGCCAAGGTCGGGGTCGAGGGTTCGAGTCCCTTTTCCCGCTCCAGTTTCAAGACGAAGCCCCGTTACGCGGGGCTTTGTTGTTTCAGTAAGATGCAGGCGCATCTGCAGTTCACGTCACCGGCCGGGTGGCAGAGTGGTTATGCAGCGGACTGCAAATCCGCGTACGCCGGTTCAATTCCGACCTCGGCCTCCAACTAGACCTACCGGGTCACCCCGGAAAGTCCCTAGAACCCCGCTACGGCGGGGTTTTTTGTTATGGTGATGTCACTCGGCTTCCTACCGGGTACCGTCAAATCACCCAATTTTGGCGGTAGCAAAGGCGGTAGCTGACGCCATGCTTGGGGCGGTACCGCCAAAAAGAGGGTTCATGGCAAAGCGCATCCCACTGCTGACTCCTTCGCAGATTCAAAACGCCAAGCCGAAGGCAACGCCCTACAAGCTGCGCGATCCAGGTGGCTTGTTCCTGCTCGTCAACTCCGATGGTTCCAAGTGGTGGCGACATGATTACCGCCGTCCCATCACGGGGATGCGCAACACGCTCGCACTGGGCACATTTCCCGAAGTCTCCTTGAAGCGCGCGCGTGAGAAACATGCCGAAGCACGCAAGCTGCTGGCTGATCGGATTGACCCAGGCGCGCAGCGCGCCGCAATGAAGGCAGCGAACATGGAGGCTGCCGCGAACAGCTTCGAGGCCGTGGCGAGGGAATGGCTGGAAATTAAGTCGCCAGAGTGGGTGGACGAAACGGCGAAGCGGGCCACGGCGTGGCTGGAGAACAACGTCTTCCCCGTCATCGGCAAGCGACCGATCGGGGAACTTGAATACAACGCACCTGCACTGCTGGATGTTCTGCAACGTATGGTGAAGCGCGGTGCCGTGGATTCTGCGCATCGCGTCCGCGAACACATGGGTTCAGTGTTCCGCTACGCCATCGCCACGGGACGTGCGAAGCATGATCCCGTCGCCGACCTCCGCGACGCACTACCCAAGGCACAGGGCAGGAACTTCGCCGCACTGACTAAGCCTGATGACATTGCCGGCCTGCTACGGGCCATCGATGGGTATCAGGGGTCGCCGGTCACGCGCGCGGCATTGCAGTTGTCGCCCCTCGTGTTCCAGCGTCCCGGCGAAGTCCGTCAAGCCGAGTGGGTGAACATTGACCTTGAAGCGGGCGAATGGCGAGTTCCTGCCCTCGTGCAGAAGCTAAAGAAGGCGGAGAAGGAAAACGCCCGCACGCCAGACCATATCGTTCTGCTGTCGTCCCAGGCCGTTGCCATCCTTCGCGAGCTTCAACCCCTCACTGGACGCGGGCGCTATGTATTCCCAGGCGCACGCGACCGTGATCGTCCCATGTCCAACAACGCTGTTCGTAGCGCATTGCGCAGGCTCGGCTACACCGGGGAGGAAATGACGGCGCATGGATTCCGGCACATGGCGAGCACGCGGCTTCACGAAATGAGCTTGTGGAACCCGGATGCGATCGAAGCGGCGCTGGCGCACAAGATGCCGGGAGTGCGTGGCATATACGCGGGAAGGGCAAAGTTCCTGGACGAGCGTCGTCGCATGATGCAGGAATGGGCCGACTATCTGGACGCACTCCGCGCCGGGGGAAATGTGGTGCCGATCAACCACAAGATCCGAAAAAAGGCCCTAGCTCCATCGGTGGAACTGGATTGATCGTAGAGATTTGGTTGCGAGGGGGGGGCAAGCTATGGCGGTTTCAGACAAGGGTGATGCCCATTTGGCAAGGATGATGAGCGCAGCCAACTGGAGCTATTGGGCCAACCTTGCCACCGTCGAACTACTAGATGCCTGCATCCTGTCCATGGGGCTGGAACCTCAGGCTGTCCGGGCGCAGTTGAGCATCGAGAACTCGGAATCCATGGTTCCTGTCGACCGGGCGGCGGCGGGTTGGCTGCCGCTGGAGTTCCTGGCGGAGTTGAAGCGCAGGGCTCAGATCGCCAAGTCTCACTTGAGCGAGGCCCTGCCGCATTGCAGGACGGCAGGCGACGACGAGATATCTTACGTCCGCCTGACCGAGTTCCGGGCATGGGGCGAAGCTTTGCCAGTCCCCTTAGACTTCCCAGACGACTTTCCCCGCGTGCGCTCCGTCCGGCAGGAACCGAACAAACCGGACAAGAAACAAGATCCGGCTCCTGCCTTGGACATTCTCGGCACCAGGATTATTGGTCGTACCGAGATCATGCTCGGCTACGACGATTTCGTCCGGTTGTTTAACGTCACCGATCCACGGGACTTCGCGCCGGGGCTGGTGGTGCGGACGGATGGCGTGTACGTCATCCCGCCGCCGGATGACGTCGACCTTACGCCGGAGGAGCGCGCGACGCTGACGGACCATCCGACGGGCAACCTGTCCGAGCCCGCCTTGCCGCTGCCGTGTCCGCTGGCAACGCTGGAGGCATTTGCCGACCGCTATGGCCTGGGCTGCGCTGTCGATCCATTCGTCATGATGACCGTGGTGAACAAGCTGACCTGGACCCATGCACAGATCGAACACCAGACCTCGCAAGGCTTCATCCGGAATTTCCTGCCGGGGTTGATGCGATTGCGGGGCGAGTTGCGTCGGCAGTACGAAATCGAGACCAACGACAGCAAAAAGGTCGTACAGCGCGATGTGCTAGACCGCATGAACGCTATCTTGGCCACCATCGACAACCCAGACGCTGATTTCGATGGCACGGCTACCCCTGCCGCGGACGCAGGCGGAAGAGCGTCGGCACGAAGCGAGAACGCAACGCTCCGAATCGTTGCAGCGATGCTTGCCTTGCTTCGCGACAAGGATGGCGCCCGGTTCCCGAGTGACGCGAAGGTCATTGAGCAATTGGTCGGCAAGTACGGTGCTGCGGATGGGATTAGCAAGAGCAATCTGGAGAAGGTATTTCCTGCCGCCAAACAGGTGGCAGGTGACGACTTGAAGCCGAAATCACCCTAAGTAGAAGACTTGGGGTGCCAAGCACCCTAAGTAGGGTGCGGCGCATTGCGCAGAATCGACAGCATCCGGTAACCCCGCCCACCGTGCGGGATTACCGAGGAAGAAATGCCCAACCGATTCGACGCGCCGATGCTCCCGGTGCTCCCGCAACCCGGCGACCTCGTGGACGAACGCGAGGCCGCCGCCATCCTCGATTGCGCCATCGCCACGTTGCGCAACTGGCGCAGCGCCCGCCCGCGCAAGGGCCCGCGCTTCCGCAAGATCGGCAAGCGCATGGTGCGCTACTCCCGCGCCGATTTGGCCGCATTCATCGCCGGCGACGATGAGGCCTCGGCGTAGGCCGCAGCCATGGCGACATGCACCCCCAACCATCGCCTGCTCAAAATCCACCGCAGCTACACGGTGGAGGAGGTCGCCTCCGTGCTCGACGTGCACCGCAACTCGGTGCGGAACTGGCTGCGGTCCGGGCTCGATGCCATCGACCAGCGGCGGCCGACCCTGATCCTAGGGAGCGTGCTGGCTTCGTTCCTGAAAGCGCGCAGGCAGGGCCGTAAGCGCCCGTGCGGCAGCGGCGAACTCTATTGCCTGCGGTGCCGAGCGCCACGCCCACCGGTTGGGAATGCCGTGTCCTACATCCCGCGCACCCCGACCAGCGGCGACATCTTCGGGATCTGCTGCGAGTGCGGCACGCGCATGTTCAAGCGTGCGGCTTTGGCGAAGCTGGGGCTGGTCGAGGGCAATTTGAAGGTTCAGTTGCCGCAGGGAGACGGGGACATAGGCGGTACCCCGTAACCCTCCCTGCACTGTGACTTCAAGAGGACCGCACGACCATGAGCACGCACAACGCCGACAACGAACGCATCAAGCGCCGGTTCTTCACCTATCTGAAAGAGGCTTCGCGCTACAGCGAGGATTCCGTGGACGCCGCCGCGGCCGCCATCGCCCGGTTCGAGCAACACACCCGACACCGCGATTTCAGGCGCTTCCACTTCGAGCAGGCCATTGCCTTCAAGAAGTCCCTGGTGGAACAGCCCAGCCCGGCGACCGGCAAGCCGCCGAGCAAGGCGACAGCCAAGGCGATCCTGGGGCACCTGCATCGATTCTTCTTCTGGCTGGCGGGCCAGCCCGGTTACAAGTCCCGCTTCACGTACACCGACGCGGACTATTTCAATCTGTCCGAGAAGGACTGCCGGGTGGCCAGCGCCAGTCGACCGCGGCCGGTGCCCACGCTGGAACAGATCCACCATGTGCTGGATTCGATGCCGTCTGATTCCCTGAGCGAGCAGCGCAACCGCGCGGTCTTCGCCTTCATCCTGCTGACCGGCGCCCGGGACAGCGCCGTGGCCTCGTTCCGGCTCAAGCATGTGGATTTGGCCAATGGCTCGGTGTTCCAAGATGCGCGGGATGTGCGGACCAAGTTCAGCAAGACCTTTACCACCTGCTTTTTCCCGGTCGGGGGGCAGGCGCGGGAGATCCTGGCGGACTGGGTGAACACCCTGCGCAAGGACTTGCTGTGGGGCGAGGACGATCCCCTGTTCCCGGCGACCCGGACGGCGCTAGGCGCCACCGGCCAGTTCGAGGCGGTGGGGCTGGACCGCAAGCCCTGGGCCGATGCCGGCCCGATCCGGGCCATTTTCCGCGAGGCCTTCGCCGCGGCGGAGCTGCCGTACTTCAACCCGCACAGCGTGAGGAACACCTTGGTGCGCCTGGGGCAGGCCCAGTGCAAATCACCGGAAGACCTCAAGGTGTGGAGCCAGAACTTGGGCCACGCGCAGGTGCTGACGACCTTGACCAGCTACGGCAGCGTGCCGTACGAGCGGCAGGCGGAGATTTTCAGGGGGTTCCAGACCGAGGCGCGGTCAGGCGGGCTGGATGAAGACGCTTACCAGATGATCCTCGACGCACTGCAAGCGGTCCGGCGCTAAGCGTTGTCTCGAACGAAACATGCCCAGTGGGCGATTCTCCGCTCGTAAGAGCAGGCCATCTTCGATAGGTGTGCGTGCGGAAAGTGCAACGTCCTACCGAGCGAGCAAGGCCCTCATCTGAGCAATCTCGTCTTCCTGGGCCTTAACGATGCCCTCGCACAAAACTCGTACATCAGGCGTGGTGAGCTTGGCTTGCTCGCACATGAGGATGGCTCCGGCGTGATGCGGGATCATCGACTTGAGAAATTGGCGGTCTCCAACCCCGGCTTGCCACCGAATACCAAACCAGCACGCTGCCAGCACGACCGCACCCAGCACAAGTACCATCATGTTCTTGCGCTTATCGGGGTACATACGCCCCATCAGCACAATTTCCAGGATGGCCATCGGCGCCGTCATCAGGCCGGCCATATAGAACTGGTTGATGTTGGGGACCGCGTTGCCGAGCCGGTCGACCATGGCGTACATCAGCACGTACATGGCGACGAACGACAGCCCGAGCATCCAGGCGAAGCGGCCGTAGTGTCCGCCAGCCGATCCATGCACCATCGGTGTGGCAGCGGCGCCATGGCCGGCGTGCCCTGCGTTCTTTGACGTTTGCTTTTCCATGGAGCCTCCTGAGGTGAGGCGGGCGGTGCCGGGCACCGCCCGCCATGTGCGCAGACGTTACAGACCGTGGGCTGCGGCTTCCTTGGGACTCAGGTAGCCGTTCTTGTCGACATCCAGAGCGGCGAAGTGCGCTGCCATCGGATGCTTGGCCATCTCGCCCTTGGACAGCTTGCCGTCCCTGTTGCCATCAAGCTTGGCAAACGTGCTGCCACCCGTCGACGGGGCATGCCCGGCATGATCCATGGCGTGATGGTCCGTGCCCTCGTGCTTCATGGCGTCCTTGCCATGGTGGCTCATGTCGCCATGGTTCATCGACATGGTCCTGTGGTGCTCGATGAACTCGGCACGGCTGAGGCTGCCGTTCTTGTTGGTGTCGATCTTGTCGAACATCGTGTTCGCCATCTTCGCCCGTGCTTCGGGCGTCGTGGGCATCTTCATATCGGCATGATCCATCTTCATCTTGCTGTGATCCATCGGCTTGACGGCGTCCTGGGGGCCGGCTTGGACGTTGGATGCAAGCAACAGGGCGACTGCAAGGGCGAGCGTGGTTTTGGTGTTCACGTTGATACTCCTGTGGAGCGAGCCTGTGGAGGTACGGCGCGGGTCCCGGGCTCTCGGGGGGATGCGTCTTCTGGAAGTCGGGTCTTGGCAAGCCGCAGCGCGTTGCCGACGACCGATACCGAGCTCAGGCTCATCGCCAGGGCAGCGATCATCGGGCTGAGCAACAGGCCGAATACCGGGTATAGCACTCCGGCTGCGATGGGTACGCCGATGGCGTTGTAGAGGAACGCGAAGGCGAGGTTCTGGCGCATGTTGCGCACGGTGGCCTCGGACAGCGCGCGGGCGCGCAGGATGCCGCGCAGGTCGCCTTTGACCAGGGTCACTTGGGCGCTGGACATGGCAACGTCGGTGCCGGTGCCCATCGCGATGCCAACATCGGCACTCGCCAACGCAGGTGCGTCGTTGATCCCATCGCCAGCCATGGCGACCTTGTGGCCTTGCGCTTGCAATCGCCGAACCAGTGCGGCCTTGTCTTCCGGGCGCACCTCACCGTGTACCTCGTCGATGCCGAGCGCACGCGCCACGGCCTGCGCAGTAGTCGTGCCGTCGCCGGTGGCCATTACCACCCGAAGTCCGCTGGCCTGCAGCGCAGCGATAGTGGGTTTGGCGGACGGCTTGATGGGGTCCGCTACCGCCAGCAATCCCAACACCTCGCCATCGCCGGCGAGGAACATCACGCTGGCGGCATCGGCGCGCAAGCCCTCAGCCTCTGACGCGAGCGACGCCACATCGATGTCGTTGCCATCCATCAGGGCGCGGTTGCCCAGCAGCAGCGCGCGTCCGTCAACCGTGCCGCGCACGCCCGAGCCGGTGACCGAGTCGAAGTCCTGCGCGTTCGACAGGACGAGAGTCCGCAAGCGCGCCTCGGCGACGATGGACTCGGCAAGCGGGTGTTCGCTGCCCTGGTCCAGGCTTGCCGCCAGGCGCAGAACTTCGACGTCGTCGCTGCCCGCGGCACCGACGACCGTGCGGAACATTGGCTTGCCTTCGGTCAGGGTGCCGGTCTTGTCCACCACCAGGGTATCGAGGGTGCGGAAGCGTTCGATCGCCTCGGCGTCGCGGAACAGCACGCCTGCCTGGGCGGCACGACCGGTGGCAACCATGATCGACATCGGTGTGGCCAGTCCCAGCGCGCAGGGGCAGGCGATGATCAGCACCGAGACGGCATTGAGCACGGCCCACGTCCAGGACGGATGCGGACCCCAAAAGCCCCAGGCAACGAAGGTGGCCACCGCCGCCGCCAGCACTGCCAGCACGAACCAGTACGCGACCTTGTCGGCCATGCGTTGCATCGGGGCCCGCGAACGCTGCGCTTGGGCTACCAGTTGCACGATGCGGGCCAGCACAGTGGTGGACCCCACCTGTTCCGCGCGGATCAGCAGGGCGCCGGTCCCGTTCTGGGTTGCGCCTATGACCGCATCGCCAATACCTTTGCTCACCGGCATGGGCTCGCCGGTGAGCATGGATTCGTCCACGCTGGAGCGGCCATCGATCACGATCCCGTCGACCGGCAGCTTCTCGCCGGGGCGTACCCGAAGCGTGTTACCTACGTGGACGTGCTCAAGCGGGATGTCCTCCTCGCTGCCGTCATCCAGCACGCGGCGCGCCGTCTTCGGTGCCAGACCCAGGAGCGCCTTGATCGCAGCACTGGTCTTTGAGCGCGCGCGAAGTTCAAGGAGCTGGCCAAGCAGGGTGAGCGAGACGATCACTGCGGCGGCCTCGAAATAGACGCCGACGCGGCCGTGCGCGCGGAACGAATCGGGGAACAAGCCCGGAGCGACCGTCGCGACCACGCTGTAACCGAACGCCGCCGCCACGCCAATGCCGATCAGCGTCCACATGTTCGGGCTGCGGTTGCGGATGGACTGGACGCAGCGAACGAAGAAAGGCCAGCCCGCCCAGAGCACGACTGGCGTTGTCAGCACGAGTTCGATCCAGGTGCGGGTGGTGGCGGAGAGCGTGGGCAGGTAATGGCCGAACATGGCCAGCAACAGCACCACCAACGTCAATGGCAGGGTCCACCAGAATCGCTGACCGAAGTCGCGCAGTTCAGGGTTTTCCTCATCGTCCAGGCTCGGCATTTCCGGCTCAAGTGCCATGCCGCAGATCGGGCACGTGCCGGGTCCCTGTTGGCGAACTTCCGGATGCATGGGGCAGGTGTAGATGGCACCCAGGGGCGCCGCGCCCGCGTGCGCCGCCGGACTTGGTGAGGCGTCGAGCGGCGGGGATGCTTTATCGAGATAGAGCTGCGGGTTTGCGACGAACTTCTCACGGCACCCGGCACTGCAGAAGTGGTACGTAAGCCCGGCATGCATCGCGGACCCGCCCTTGGCGGTGGATGGGTCCACGGTCATGCCGCAAACGGGATCGCGCACAGGATTTGCCGCAGTGACTTGGGCGGGCTGCCTCGCGCCGGTATTGCAGCAACTGCCACCAGCGTGGTCATGAGTGCTCATGCGCGTGGCTCCGAAGAAAGGGCCGCAAGAATCGGGCAGCGGTCGAGGGAACCGTGGCCAGGACAGGCATTGACCAAGCCTTGCAGGGCATCACGGATCCGGGTCAGCGATTCGATCCTAGCCTCCACGTCTCGCAGCTTGGCATGGGTCTGCGTGTTCAGTTCGGTCATGTCGTCCCCGCCCATCGCCGTGAGGCTCAACAGGTCACGGATCTCGTGCAAGGTGAACCCCAGCGCCTTTGCCCGGCGCATAAAACGTAAGCGATCCACGTCTGCTTCCAGGTAATCGCGGTAGCCGGAGGCCCGGCGAACGGGTGGGGGAATCAGGCCCTCGCGCTCGTAGTACCGCACCGTATCGATGGGCACCTCGGCCCGCTTTGCCAGTTCGCCGATCTTCATGGGTTCACCTATGGAATGGTTC
>JBDKHE010000590.1:0-6259 GCA_039797805.1 Verrucomicrobiota bacterium | reverse complement strand
CCGGCCATGAGCAGACCGAGCGTCCACTGGACCTTCGCGGTGTAGTCGCCCGAGAGCAGGAGGGTGGTGGCGATGATCGTGGCCGGCAGACCACCGAGCAGGGTGTAATAAAACACGACCTGTTCGTGGGCGATGCGGCGTTTGCGGGGAGGGGCCATGAGCTAGGCGACTATGGCCGCAAAAAGGAGCGCTGGGCGCAAAGCGAATATCGGATGCACGACGGGGCCAGCTCCCAGAGGACTTGTAGGACCTATTTTGAAACCGGGCTCACAGCTTGTAGCGCTCGAGCCGGCGATAGAACGCACTGCGGCTGAGCCCGAGTTCCTCGGCGGCCTTGCGGGCGTTGCCGTCACAGCGGGCGAGCGTTTTCTTGATCAGGAAGGCCTCGACCTCCTCCAGGCTCATGTCTTCCAGGCGGGGCGTGGCTTGGGCGGCATTCAGGCCAAGGTCGATGGCGCGCACCACCTTGCCCTGGGACATGAGCACCCCGCGCTCGACGGAATGGTCGAGTTCGCGCACGTTGCCGGGCCAGGCGTAATTCTTCATCGCCTCGATCGCACCTTCATCGAAGCCGGTGATGGCCTTGCGGTAACGTTCCACGTGCTGCTTCAGGAAATGCTGGCCGAGGAGGGCGATGTCCTCGCGCCGCTCGCGCAGGGGCGGAAGGTGGATTTGGATGGTGTTGAGGCGGAATAGGAGATCCTGACGGAAGTTGCCGGACGCCACCTCGGTGGGCAGGTCGGAGTTCGTGGCGGAGATGAGGCGGACATTGGCCCGGTAAGTGCGGGAGGAGCCGACGCGCTCCAGTTCGCCGGTCTCAAGCACGCGCAGAATCTTGGCCTGCTGGCCGAGCGGGATGTTGCCGATCTCGTCGAGAAACAAAGTCCCTCCGTCGGCGAGTTCGAAGCGTCCGGCGCGGTCGGTCTTGGCATCGGTGAACGCGCCGCGGACGTGGCCGAAGAGCTCGCTTTCGAAGACGCCCTCGGGGAGACCGCCCATGTTGACGGAGATGAAAGCCTTGGCGGCGCGGACGGAGACGGCGTGCAGTGCCTGGGCGACGACGCCCTTGCCGGTGCCGTTTTCGCCGGTGATGAGAATGTTGGCGTCGGAAGGACCGACCCGGGAGATGATCTCCAGCACCGGCCGCATGGCCGCGGACTGGGCGATGAGCGTAGGACCGCCCTTGCCGCGCAGGAGTTGGTTTTCCTCCTCGAGCCGACGGTAGGCGCGGACGGCGCCGGCGAGTTCGATCTGGTTCTTGACGATCGAAACCAGGCGAGGGTTTTCCCACGGCTTGGTGATGAAATCCTTGGCGCCCCGGCGCATCGCCTCGACGGCGATCTCCACGCTGGCCCAGGCCGTCATCACGACCACCGGCAGGGTGGGATCGGCGGCCTGAAGGCGGGCGAGCAGGTCCAGGCCTTCCTGACCGGAGGTGGTGTCGCGCGAGTAATTGAGGTCAATGATGGCCAGGGAAAAGTCCCGGGCTTCCACCGCCTTGATTACCGCGGATGGAGATTTGACCGTCTCGATCTGGTAGCCCTCGGCTTTAAGCAGAAGGCGGAGCGCCTCCAGCACGTCGGCCTGATCGTCGGCAATGAGAATGCGGTGGGGCGCGGGATCGTTGGCGGCCATGGTGGTAAGAGACGGTTTACAGGGTGCAGGTGTCAAGATCACCGCCCGGCCTCGCGCATACGCGCAAGGGATCGGGGCGAGACGTCGTCCGCTTAAGCGGCGCGGCGGGCGGTGTAGGCCACCGGGCTGTCAGACTCGGTAGGCAGCGACGGCCGCAGGACCTGGGCGGCGACCTCCAGAGAACGGCGCGGCCGCGCATAGTCGAACAGCGCAAAGGCCGTGAGGCCGAGCACAGCGAGTGAGGCAAAACCGAGTTCGGCAGAGAGGAAACCCGCGAGGGTCATCAAGGCCACACCGGCAGAACCGGCGGCGACGAGAAGGGAAACGATGGAGTGGAGAGTTTTCATGATGATTGTGATGTCACGGTAAATGCAGTGCGCGTGCCAACTCGCGAAGGGGAGTTGCAAGATACTGATCATTAGCCCATAAGGAGGTCATGGGCCAGATCCGCCGTCTTCCTTCCTCTGGGAATCTGGCCATACCCGGGAGCAATGATTCCCACGAATGGGACGGAGCGCCCCAAGCCGTCGTGCAAGGAGACGGGCGACAGTCGCGGGCTTGCGGATCGGCTGGAACGGAAGAGAGGCGCGCACGCTGGCACCGTGCGCGGCAGGCCGAAATCCGCAGACGAGGCGTTTCCGTTTGATAACCACCCATGAACAATGAGTGTCTGCGGATGCTCTTTCGCCGCCTTGTTCCGGTCGTGCTTTTCATCCCTGTGGCCGCGTTCGCCGCGACGTACAGCGACTACAAATCCTTCAATACCCAGCTGACCCGTGCGTTTGCCGTGCCCGAGACGACTTACACTTACAAAACGGTAAAGACGACGAGCACCACTTACACGTCCAGTCCCAACAGTTCCCGATCGGCGTCAGGTGGTCTGCGGAATTATTCCGCGCCGCAGGACAATGGAAATTCCTGGGCGATGCCGCTGCGGCAAATGAACACGGCGGTGGCTGATCCGGTGCATGATCACATGCTTGATCTCGTCATCAAGGCCCGGCGCGCGGGCGGACGGCCGGATGTCACCAAGGCCACGGAGGTGGAGTTGGCGACGTTCTATATCAATCGCGGAATTCGGGTGAGAGAAGCGTATGAGGCGGCCTATGACGATTATCGGGAAGGGACACGGATCCTGAAGGCACAGCAAGGGCAGCAACAGGCGGCCGTTGCCGCCTATCAAGCGAAGGAAGCCGCGGCGGGGGCGGCCTACGCCCGGAAGATCCAGCAGGCCAAGGCGGTTGCCCTCAAGAAAGGGGATCGGGAATCGGCGGCGCAATGGTTCGCGTTGGTCCGCCCGTCCGCGCTCATGTGGAATGGAGCGTACGTCAAGATAGACCCGGCGGCGAATCGCGAGGCCGTGTTGCATGCTGCCAACAAGGGAGTGCCCGAGGCGATTTTTCACGCCTGGGGACTCTATCGACGGGACGATCCCGAAGGCTTCGTCTGGCGCGATCGCAGTGCGGCCCTGGGCAGTCTTGATGCGATGGAGGCGTTGCTGATGCCGCCCGCCATGGGTGAGGCGACCAATTTTCGTGCACTGGTGGAGAGACTGGAGCAGGCCTACCCGGCGATGCCCACCCGGCCGTTTGGCAATGATCCCGAATACAGCGCCGGCGCGGCGCCCGCGTATTGCGCCCACGTGCTTGCGCGGCTCCACGCACAGGGTGATGCGACGCTGCCGGCTGATCCGGTGCGGGCCCTGGAGTGGGCGAGCAAGGTCCCCGTCGTCCCGGGGGCGAAGTGGCAGCAGTTCTCCCATGTGGTCCGGGCGAACACCTTGTCGAGTATCATGTCGGCTGTGGCGGTCTCTCCGGAGACGGTAACACTGTTGCGGGAAGCCTGGGAGGAACTGGCCCGTGGCTATGAGCAGGCCGGGGTGAAGTCCGGTGCGGGCTATTTGAAGACACAGATCATGCTGACAGAGGGTTTCAGCGGGTTTGACGCAGCCGCCACCCAATCACAAAAATCTGATCGCGCTGCGGAGCCTCTGCGCCGGATCAAGGCTCTGTCCGCTACGGACCGGGAGGCCCGGGTGTGGCTGCTGCGTCAGGCCAATCGCACCGGAGACTGGGCGCTGGGCGAAAGCGTCAGCGTGGGTGACTACGACGGTGAAGGGGCCTATCAGCAGGGGCTCTTCTGGCTCAATCGCACCGATGGCAAAGCCGATTTGGGGGTGGCGATCGTCTGCCTGCAGCGGGCCGAAAAAGCCGGGGTCCTCGATGCTGACGGTTACCTGCTGTTGTCGGCCTGCGAGACGAAGCGCCAGTACTACAGCGAGGCGCAGCAGGCCCTCGAGCGGGCGCCGGACCGCCTGGGACCCTATGAGCTGGCGCGCGTGCTCCTGCCTTTGGCGCAAATGCGCTATAAGCGCGGCGTGACCACGGCAGATGGCGACCGGACGATCGCCACAATCAGGGAGCTCCTCCCAGCGCCGAAGACAGAGAGAGAGCACGCCTTCGTGCGTGAGCTCGAGTATCAAAGCATCGTCGCGCCCTTCCTGAAGCAGTACGCCATCCTGAACGGCGTCGACCTTGAGATCGAAGGGGATGAGAGCCGCGTGGGGGAGACGGTGTTCTATTCCGATGACCGTCCGCCGCTGGACCGCACGCCCGCGCAGATCGAGGACGAGCTCAGGCGCCTCGCCGGTGAGCGGGCGAAAAACGCGGCGGCCCGGCGTGCGCTGTTTGAAGCGACGTTGCCGAAGCTGCACGCGCTGGTGTTGGTGGATCAGCCCGAAGCCCGCCGACTGTGGTCCTGGGTGGTTTTGAGCGGACAGGTGACGGTCTCGGCCGAGGAAATCCTTCTGGCCAGGGCATACCTCGCCGATGCAGCGAAGACCGGTGATCTTGCGTCGATGAATGTGCTTGGGGAAAGCCTGTACCGGGAAGCGGGAAAGCTACGTGAATCAGGCAAGGCCTCCGAGGCGGATGTGGCCGCGGGCTATGCGGAAGCGGCGGACTGGCTGGATGCCGCATATCGGAATGGCTCGCGCGAAGTGCGCTGGCCGCTCGTGACAATCTACCGCGACGGTCTGGGGCGGCCCAAGGCCCGGGAAAAGGTGGTCGCCCTGCTTGAATCCCTGGCTGCGGATAGCGACAAGGCGGCGGCGGCCCAATTGGGCGCGCTACGGGCCGGGGGTTGAAGGCAAAGGCGCGTGCGCAGGGAAGCACGCGTGGACAGAAGCGGCAGGTTAACCGTTCGCGCCTGGCCGCGACCCGGCACGAGGCCAGCCACCTTACTCGTACCGCAGGGCCTCGATGGGGTCGAGCTGGGCAGCCTTGCGGGCGGGGTAGAAGCCGAAGAAGACCCCGATGATGGTGCTGATCGCGACCGCTCCGCCGATGGCGACGGTGGAAATCTGCACCGGCCAGCCGACGAATTTGTTGATGAGCTGGGAGGAAACGATCCCGAGCATGATCCCAATGGCACCGCCCATGATGCTCAGGATGATGGCCTCAACGAGAAACTGCGTGAGCACATCGCGCCCGTGGGCGCCGACGGCGAGGCGGATGCCGATCTCGCGCGTGCGCTCGGTCACGGACACCAGCATGATGTTCATGATGCCGATGCCGCCGACGATAAGGGAGATGATGGCGATGATCGTGAGCAGGAACGTCATGGTCTTGGTCGTGGCGGTCGCGGCCTCGGCAAGTTCCTGCTGGTTGCGCACGGTAAAGTCCGGCTCCCGACCGTTGCGGCGCTGCTGCAAGAGATCGGTGATGTTCTGCTGAATGCTAGACATCAGCTCCGGCGACTGGGCCTGGATGAGGATCGAGTTGAGATAGGGGCGGCGGGCGATGCGCTTGATGAAGCTGGAGTAGGGCACGATGACGACGTCATCCTGATCGGAGCCGAAGAAATTGAAGCCTTTGGGGCTGAGCACACCGAGGATCTTGAAGGGTATGTTGCGGATGCGGATGCTTTGGCCGATGGGATCGCCACCGGTGAAAAGCTGTTTGGCAACAGTCTGGCCGATGACGCAGACCTTGCTGGCGCCGTGGACGTCGGATTCGGAGAACATGTCGCCTTCGGCGATGCCCCAGATCCGGATATCGAGGTAGTTGATGTCCTCACCGTAGACCGAGGTGTTCCAGTTGAGGCCGTTGGCGAGGATCTGGGTGCGGTCGCGCATTTCGGGGCTGACGGCGACGACGCCGGCAATCTCCGCGACGATGGCCTGGGCGTCCTCGACCGTGAGCGAGCTGGCGCTGCCGAAGCCGCCGCGCACGCCGCCACCGGAAGTGAAATTACCCGGAAAGACAGAAATGATGTTCTGGCCCAGGCTCGCAATGGAGGCTTCGACCTGGGAGCGGGCACCGTTGCCGATGCTGACCACGGCAATGACGGCGGCGATGCCGATGATGATGCCGAGCGCCGTCAGGATGGAGCGCATTGCACTGCGGCGCAGTGCGCGGAGGGCGACTTTGATGACGTTGAGGAAGCGCACGGGGGGATTCTTGATTTACGATTAATGATTCTTGATCTGGCCAAGGCCGGGAAGGAAAGCGGGATTCCCGGGGTGGAAAGGCCTTACCCGGAGAGGAACTCCGTCAAATCGTAACTCGTAAATCATAAAACGTAATTGATCAGGCGGTGAGTTTGGCCTCGGCCTCGGCGGCGA
>JBDKHE010000589.1:0-2831 GCA_039797805.1 Verrucomicrobiota bacterium | reverse complement strand
CGGCCAGCTTTGCAGCGGCACGTCCGCGCCCTCGGCGGACTGCAGGGTGAAGGTGGTGTCGCGTGGGTGTTGGCCGCGGGCCCAAGCCCGGCCCCAGGTCGCTCCCGGCAGAAGGGCGGGCGTTCCTTCGAGCCAACGCAGCAACTCAGGTGCTCCCTCCGTCGGAGCCGTAACGGTCTCCACCGGCGACGGGGCCGCCTGCAATTGGGACGCCAGCTGGGTAGCCGCGGCGATGAGGGTGGTTTTGCGGACGAAGTCGCGACGGGAGAGAGGAGTCATGATGGGGTCTGGGGGCTTGGGTCTGGGATCTGGGGGGCATTCTCTTTCTCCTACTCCTCCTCTTTCTCATACTCCCGGATCGTGAGCCGGGATTGGTTTAAGAAAGAATGAGCAGGCGTAGGAGAATGAGAACGATGGTTGGGGTCTAGGGTCTGGGAATTCGGATCTGGGGGCGGGATCGCGAACGCTGAAGCGGGAGGGTCGGTCTCCCGACCGACCGCGGCCCGTCGGGAGACGGGCCCTCCAAAAAACAA
Organism: Verrucomicrobiota bacterium; assembly: GCA_039797805.1. Taxonomy (GTDB): domain Bacteria; phylum Verrucomicrobiota; class Verrucomicrobiia; order Opitutales; family Opitutaceae; genus Lacunisphaera. Next base: position 2,298 of record JBDKHE010000589.1, on the reverse strand, counting down.
AATGGTTTAGTCGAGATGGAAGACCTCGCGCAGTCCGGTGGCCACCGGACTGTGATCGGGATTGGAGGGCATCACGTCGCCCATGTGCACCCACCAACGCTGGCACTCCGGCGTGGCGGCGATGGCGTTCCAGCGGGCTTCGTCCTCGATCTCGGCGTAGGCGAAGAGCTGGCGGGTGCCGGGATGCAGGAAGATCGAGTAGTTGTGGACGCCGTGGTCCTTCAGGACCTTTTCCAGCTCGGGCCAGATGGGCCGGTGGCGGCGCTCGTATTCCTGTTCGAAACCGGCGTGGACGGACATGACAAAAGCTTGGCGGATCATGGGGAATGAGGGGTGGAAGGACGGCGAAAAGCGCCGGACCAAGGCAAACTAGTCCCCGCCCGCACCGCCGCAAGCGCGCGCCCACGCGGAATGGGACAAAAATTTCGGACGCTCCGAATTTGGCGTTGAGCTTCGGCTGTTTTGACGGAATCTGCCCCTACCCCGCATGTCCGCCCCCACCCTGCGCACCCTGGCCAAGTCCCTGGGCCTTTCCCGCACGACGATCTCGGACGCCCTGCGCGGTTCGCCGCGCGTGAAGGCCGAGACGGTTGAGCGCGTGCGGCTGGCCGCCAAGGCGGCCGGCTACGAGCACAATCCACTCACGGGTGCGGTGATGTCGCAGTTGCGCCGGTCCCGCGGCCAGCAGTTTCGCGGCGTGCTCGCCGCCCTGGAGATCGTGGACGCCGACCGGCCCCCGCACGCCGCCCGCTACAACGAGGCCGTGCTGAAGGGCATCGCCCAGCGCGCCGAGGAGCTCGGTTTCAAGATGGAACGCTTCGAGATCGGCACCGAGGGCATGCGACTGAACCGTCTCGATACCATTCTGCACACGCGCAACATCCAGGGCGTCGTGCTGTTGCCCGCGTCCGGGATGCCGGATCTGTCGGGCCTGAGCTGGAGCCGGTACACGGCGGTCTATGCCGATCTTTTCATCAACAACCCGCCGCTGCACTGCGTCTGCCTGGACCACTACCGCTCCATGGTGATGCTCCTGCGTGAGCTGCACGAGCGCGGCTACCGCCGGCCGGGCCTGTTCATGGAGATCTCCCATGACGAGCGCCTGCAGTACCGGTGGGAAGGCGCGTTTCTCGCCCTGCAGAAATACCTCCCGGGCAGCACCGAGCTGCCCACGCTGCGCGCCCACAAGCTGTCACGGGCGGATTTCCTGCCCTGGTTCCGCAAGTACAAGCCCGACGTCGTGATCGGCCACTACCCCGAGGCCATCGAGTGGATGCGCAGCTGCGGGGCCAAGCTCCCCAAGACCCACGGCTTCGTGTGCCTCAACTCGCTGCGCACCTCCTCCGAACCCTGCGCCGCCCTCGACTTCCAGCCGGCCCAGATCGGAGCACGCGCCGCCGAACTGGTGATCGGCCAGCTGCTGCACAACGAGCTGGGCATTCCCGTGCAACCGTCGCTCACCACGATCCCGGCCCGCTTCCTCGAAGGCCCGACGCTGCGCGCGGCGGTGTCGAGCGGGTGAGGTCGGATCACCAAGAATCCCAAGAGCGCGTTCCGGGGCATTATTCGGGTGTAGCCCGCAATAGACACACTCGACGATAGCAACCCGACACACCCCGCCCTGGCGGGCACCCGGCTTCATAGAGGGGACTTCGGCTGCGAAAGTAATAGTCCCCTCTATGAAGCCGGACTCATGCAGCTGAGCTGTCCTTTGGCTCTCATTCTCCCTCCACCAATTGGTGTGTGTAGGGGCGTCGCTTGACGACGCCCGCAAGGTCGCCGGCGATCAACCAATTCCCGGGCGCCGTCAAGCAGCGCCCCTACGGTTGACTGCATGAGTCCGGATGAAGAGGGCCAAGGCCGTGAGCCCAGTCGAACGGGTGCCCGCAGGGCGGGGTGCGTAGATCGATCCCGATCCCTTTAACACAGAGGCCACAGAGATCCCAGAGGGTAGGGCGCGGACGCCGTTCCGCGCCGGTCTGCGCATGCACGCCAGGTCCGTACATTTTGTTAACCACTAATGGCCACTGATGTCTCACTAATCCGGATGAGTGTCACCTATTGAAACTTACGTTAACGAGTGAAACTGGCCACTGCCTGATTGCGATGCCCCCCAACACCCCCCGCCCTGGCGAGCACCCCTCTTCCTAGAGGGGATTTCGAGTCACTTTGATTGGGTCCCCTCTATCAAGCCGGAACTATGCAGTAGCGGAGGCATAATGAGAGGAGAAGGTTGGTCGATTTTCCACTGCATTGCAGTTGGGGAAAGGGGCGGTGGTTTTCTGCCAGAGGCGCTGC
>JBDKHE010000588.1:0-5844 GCA_039797805.1 Verrucomicrobiota bacterium | reverse complement strand
GGGCAGCAGCGTGCGGCAGCCGAACTACGACGGCACGTTCACGCAGGGCCGGACGCGCGCCGGTGAAATCACCGGGGCCACGTCGTTCCGTAACAAGTTTGGTTCCACCAATCATCTCAATCTGGACTTCAAGCACTACTCCGACGATCTGACCGTGCTGGCCGGCGTGTTCTACTCGTACGCGACCAACAAGTATCGCGACATCAGCAACGGACATTTCTCCAATGTGGGCACGCGCCTGCGCAACCTGACCATCCGCTTCGATGGCATCCAGGCTTTCAATCCTGGCAAGATCACCGCGCTCGACACCAACGGCGTGGATCACACCACGCCCTTGCTCGCCGACTTCAACCTGCGGTCCGCCCGGTCCCAGGAATATGATTCCTGGGATGAATTCAAGGGTGGCCAGGCGTCGGTCAAGAAGTCCCTGAATCTGAGCGTTCCGGCCAACATCCAGGTCGGTGTCTCCCAGCGTTCCCAGCAGCGCGATATCATCCGTCGGCAGGACGACTACAACTACGTGGGACCGGATGGCAGCACCGAATCCTCGGATGACAACGCCGCGCCGTTCATGGACACGAACTATGTGAACCAGGACCCGCACTACGGAAGGTCGACCCCGCAATGGATCAACCCGTATCTCGTGTACCAGCAGTTCAAGGCGCATCCGAATTACTTCGTCGCCAACGTCAACAATTGGCAGAACCGCGCCCAGAACGATTACAACGTCAAGGAGACCATCTCATCCGCCTATGTGCAGGGTGACGCCAAGCTCCTCGACGGCAAGCTGGCCGTGTTGGGTGGCGTGCGCTTTGCCAAGACCAAGATTGACGGCATCGGTTTCCGCTATGATCCGAACGCCATCTACAATTCGTCCGGACAGTTGATCACCACGGATGTGTACACCCAACGCCGTCTCCAGTACCAGCGTCGGGCGCAGACCGCATCGCGCGACTACGACGGTTACTATCCGTCCCTGCATTTCGTCTACAACTTCTCCGACAATCTCATCGCGCGCCTGGCCTATGCCCGGACCTTGGGTCGGCCGGATTTCTCGGAGATTCTCCCCGGCACGATCGTCGATCCTGACGACAACGCCGGTCCGGATGATCCAGGCGGACGCATCACCGTGCGCAACACCGGACTGTTGCCCTACGAGGCCGACAACTTTGACCTGTCGCTGGAGTATTACCTCAAGCCATCCGGCGTCATCTCCATCGGGGCCTTCCAGAAGAACATCAGCAACTTCTTCGGGGCGGTTTCCAAGCTCGTCGACAACAACGATCTGAGCCTGTACAACCTAGATCCCGAGTACCTGGGCTGGAATCTGGACACCAAGACTAATTCCGGCTCCGCCAAGATCACCGGCTGGGAGTTCAATTACCAGCAGCCGCTGACCATGCTGCCGAGCTTCGCCAAGGATTTCTCCGTCTTCGTCAACGGCACTTTCCTTAATCTCAGCGGCTCCAACACGGCGGACTTCCGCGGCTTCATTGAGAAGACCGCCAACTGGGGCGTCAGCTACAACGGCGACAACCTTGGCGTGATGCTCAAGTGGAACTATCGCGGCGAGCAGGTCAACGGCCCGAGTTCCCTGGGTGGCGTCCAGGGCTACGAGTACTACGGCGCCCGCACCTACCTCGATCTGAACATCGACTATTCCTTCAGCAAACGCCTGAGCGTGTTCTTCAATGCCCGCAATCTGTTGAACGAGCCGCAGAGCCGCCTGCTTTATGCGGATGTGACTCCGGACTACGCGCGCACCGAGCGCGAAGAAGAATTCGGCGTGCAGTTTGCCATCGGCGTCAAGGGAACCTGGTAGGGGACCCTGCTCCGATCGTAACAAGACCCCGTGGCGGCAAGGCCACGGGGTCTTTTGTTTTCCATGACATGGCCGGGTCTGCGGAGAGCACGATCAAGGAGGATTACCTGACAAGACCGTCAGGTTAAATGCATTGTCGGCCCGGTCGCGGGTTCACATCTGAATCACTCGTTCAATAGTGAATATGCCCGGTGTCGCTTCGTTCTAACCGAAGCCAGGACAAGGTGTGTTCGCTGCTGCTACTAACCCCACCCCTAATGCACACCCACCCCCCATTGCCGTGTCCGGCAACCCTTCGTCGCGCTTGCATCGTCCAATCCCTCGGCTCGAAGCTCGCTGTTAAGTCCTGGTGTAACTCCCTATTTCAACTCGCCGCCTTGGTCTTGGTCTGCGTGCTCTCCCCGGGGAGCCTGCTCGCGCAGGCCCCGGGCACCGGCAGCATCGAGGGCCGCGTGCTCAATGTCGGCAACGGCCGGTACCTGAGCAACGCCAAGGTGACTGTCGAGGGCACCAATCTCACGGCGTTTACGAACGACTACGGCAACTTTGTCCTCAGCGGCGTCCCCGCTGGCGAAGTCAGGCTGAAGGCTTCCTACACCGGCCTGGACGATGAACTCGTCTCCGTGACAGTCCAGGCGGGCAAGAGCGTGAAGTTCGACTTCGAGCTGACCAACACCGAGCGCTACGGCAAGGAGAAGGTGCTCCAGCTCGACACCTTCGTGGTCGAGAGCCAGAAAGAGTACGAGGGCGACGCACTCTCCACCAATGAGCAGCGCTACTCCGGCAACCTCAAGGTGGTGGTCTCCAATGATTCCTTTGGCAGCGTCAACGAGGGCAATCCCGGTGAGTTCCTGAAGTACCTGCCCGGCATCACGGTCGACTATGTCGCCGCTGACGTCCGCACGGTCTCGGTCCGCGGTTTCGCCTCGCAGTTCACCAATGTCTACTGGGACGGCATGCGCATGACGAGTTCCGCTTCGGGCTCGTCGGCCCGCATCTTCGAGTTTGAGCAGGTCTCGATCAACAACACCTCCCGCACCGAGGTTTCCAAGGTGCCGACGCCCGACATGCCCTCCGATTCCCTCGGCGGCACGATCAATTTCGTCTCGAAGAACGCCTTCGAGCGCAAGGGTGCGCAGCTCAACTACCGCTTCTACCTGAACGCCAACAGCGAGGATCTAAAGCTGGGCAAGACCCCGGGCCCCGGGTCCGACAAGACCTTCAAGGTGCTCCCGAATTTCGACTTCGACTACACGCTGCCGCTGAGCGACACCTTCGGTCTGGTCATCACGGGCCTTTCCTCCAATCAGTTCGTCGAGCAGCACCGCTGGCAAACCACCTGGAACTTCGCGCAGGCCGGCGCCACGCCGACCAATCCGTATCTGCAGCAATGGCAGATTCAGGACGGCCCCAAGACCACCAACCGCGCGTCCCTCGGCATCAAGGCCGACTGGAAGATCACGCCGACGCAGGTGATCTCGTTTGGTGTCCAGAACAACTACTACAAGTCGTTTTTCGGCAATCGTAACCTCAACTTCAATATGGGCACCAGCAGCAGCTCGACCGGTTCTCCCGCCGGAAGGGCCCTCGAGTACGGCCCGGACTTTGTGACCTCGGCCGCCGGCCGCGCTTCGGTGACGCAGGGCAGTTCCTTCCGTGACAAGCTCGGCAACACCTTTGCCGCCAAGCTCAACTATACCTTCAAGAGCGGCGACTGGACGGCCACGGCCGGGGCCAGCTACGCCAAGTCCCGCACCTGGTATCGCGCGCTCGATCGCGGCCACTTCTCGAATGTCAGCACCACGCTGCAGGGCGTGCGCACGGTCAGCGCGTTCAACACGGCCAACACGGACAGCATGATCTGGGTCGCGCGTGATGCCGCGGGCAATGTCATCGATCCCTACAAGCTGTCCAACTACCGCCTCGCCGGCTCGCTGCGCGATGACCCGATCGACGGCGTCGCCCAGATGAAACAGGTGAAGGCCGATGTGGAGCGGCAGTTCGCTCTGGCCATTCCCTTCAGCGTCAAGGTGGGCGTCGATGTCCGCGAGGAAACCCGCGACAACCGTCGTCGCACCCAGGACTATTCCCGTCTCGGTCCGGACGGCACGGTCAACACGGCGGATGATGGCGCCGGTGCCTTTCTCGACACCACCTACCTCGGGCAGGATCCGTACTGGAGTTCCCCGCCGATTCAGTGGATGAACCCTTATCTGCTGGCCGACGATCTGGCCGCGAATCCGGGTTACTACCGTCTTGGCACCGGTTCCAACCAGACCGGGGTGCAGGCGGAGACCGCCCGCATCACCAACTCCGAGCGGATCGTCGAGCGTGTTTCCGCCGGCTTCATCCAGGCCGACGGTCGCCTGCTGGACAACAAGCTGCGCTTCATCGCCGGTGTCCGCTTCGAGCAGACCAATGACAAGGGTGAGGGCCAGCTGAACAATCCGGATGCGGTCTGGCAGCGCAACGCCGACGGCTCCTATGTGATTTCCGCGGGCAACCGCGTGCGTCGCCCCGACGCGGGCAGTGTCGGTTCGCTGGAAGAACTGAAGCTCATCCGGGTGGAGCGCGGCTTCAAGGCCGACCGCACCTACGACGGCTTCTACCCGAGCGTCCACCTGACCTACGACATCAGCAACAATTTCCTGGTCCGCTTCGCCTACGCCAAGACGATCGGCCGGCCGGATTATGCCAACATCATCCCGAGCACGGTCATCAACGAGGACGATACCGATCCGGTCAACACGCCGGGCAGCATCACGATTCGCAACACCGCCCTGAAGCCCTGGACGTCCGACAACTGGGATCTTTCGGCCGAGTATTATTTCAAGAAGGGCGGCCTGGTTTCCGCCGGCGTGTTTCAGAAAAACCTGTCCGACTTCTGGTCCAGCAAGAGCGGCACGCTGGACAGCGCCCTGGCCAACGAGCTCGGCCTCGACAGCCAGTATGTCGGTTGGCAGGTGTCGACCACGATCAACAGCGGTGACGCCAAGATCGAGGGTGGGGAGATCAACATCGTGCGCCCGCTCACCTTCCTGCCGGGTTGGGGACGATTCTTCACCATCAAGGCCAACGGCACCAAGCTGCGCCTGACCGGCGCCAACGGGCCCGATTTCCGCGGGTTCATCGAGGAGACGGGCAACTTCAACATCAGCTTCAACAAGAAGCCGTTTTCGATGAGCCTCACGTTCAACTATCGTGGCCGGCAGCGCAACGCCCAGCAGACCGGTTCGCAGTACGGTTCGGCCAACGGCTTCTGGGAATACTATCAGCCGCGCACCTTCGTGGACATCAGCGGCGAGTACAAGATCACCAAGAAAATGGCCCTCTTCGCCGGTGTGCGCAACCTGTTCAACAAGCAACAGGTGCTCCAACGGTACAACGATGTTTCCCCGGCGTACTCCTACGACTACCGCAAGGAGGAGTTCGGAGTCGCCTGCAGTTTCGGTATCAAGGGTTCTTGGTAGGGGCCCCTGTTTCCGGGAAGACCCCGTGGCGGCAAGGCCACGGGGTTTTTCATGCCCGGTTTTGGGGAGGCGCGTGCTCGCCGGTGCCGGTTGTGAACGAAATGGCTCTCAAGTCGGAACGCCGCAGTGGGACGGAATCTGCGACCGATAGAGTGGTTTTGTGTTTGTGGGTGGGGCCGGCGCTGGTCGCCGCGCCGGTTTTTTGTTTGGGAATCGGCCTGCCGACGAGCAGCCGCTCTCCATTAAACTGCATGATTCCCGCTCAAGAGCCGGGTTGGCCCGGGCGGTCCTGGGTCAGCTGTTACGATGGTAGCCCAGCAGGCGCGACAGTTCCGCCGCGGCAGCACAGACATGGGCGCCCATCTCCGCGATGCGGTCCTTGCTGAATCGCACGGTCGCGGCGGTGATGCCGATCGCCGCCACGACGGTGCCGTCGGATGCGTACACCGGTGCGGCGCAGCACCGTACCCCGAGATTGAACTCCTCGTCGTCCAGGCTGAAGCCGCGTTTGCGGGTGGCGGCCGCCTCGCGCTTGATGTCCGCCAGCGTGTC
>JBDKHE010000587.1:0-3511 GCA_039797805.1 Verrucomicrobiota bacterium | reverse complement strand
TGGAAACGTTGGGGGCCGTATCTGGCCGAGCGACAGTGGGGCACCGTGCGGGAGGATTACTCCGCCGACAGCGAGGCCTGGAAATATTTCACCTTTGATCAGGCCCAGAGCCGCGCCTATCGCTGGGGCGAGGACGGTCTGTTGGGTGTCACAGATCGCGAATGCCGGCTGTGCTTTGCGCTCGCCCTGTGGAATGGTCGGGACTCCCGCCTGAAGGAGCGCCTGTTCGGTTTGACGGGCCCCGAGGGCAATCACGGCGAGGATGTGAAGGAAGCCTATTTCTACACGGCCTCCACGCCGACGCACAGCCACATGCGGGCAGTCTATCACTATCCCCAGGGGGAGTTTCCTTACACGTGGTTGCGGGAGGAAAACGCCCGGCGCGGACGCGATCAGCCGGAGTTCGAGCTGGAGGACACCGGGGTGTTTGCCGAAGGCCGCTATTTTGAGGTGGCCGTGGAATATGCCAAAGCCGGTCCCAACGATTTGCTTATCGAGATCTCGGTGAAGAACTGCGGTCCGGAGAAGGCCGCACTTCATCTCCTGCCGACGCTCTGGTTTCGCAACACCTGGTCGTGGGGTTGCAAGCATGAGGGCTGTGAGGTGAAGCCGCGGATGAAGCAGGTGGCGCCCGGCCGGGTGCAGACCGACCATGCGACGTTGGGACGTTGCTTCTGGGAGAGCGACCCAATCAATGGCCAGCCCGCCAACCTGCTGTTCACCGAAAATGAATCGAATCTGAACCGGCTGTTCGGCGCGGAGAATGTCGGGCCCTATGTGAAGGACGGCATTGATGACTACCTGGTCCACGGACGCACCGGAGCAGTCAATCCCAAGGCCACCGGGACGAAGGTCGCGGCGCACCACCGGTTGGAACTCTCCCCGGGTGAGACGCAGGTCATGCGGCTGCGGCTTTACTCGGAAGAGGAAACGCCCAAAGAGAGGTTTGGCCGCGCTTTTGCGCGCGTCATGAAGACCCGCCGGGAGGAGGCCGAGAGCTTTTACCATGCGGTATTGCCCGCCAACGTGAGCGCTGACGAACACTTGGTCGCCCGCCAGGCCTTTGCGGGCCTGCTGTGGTCCAAGCAATTTTATCATTTCATCGTGGAAGACTGGCTGGACGGCGACCCGGCGCAACCGCCGCCGCCCGCCGAGCGGCGGCATGGTCGCAACCGCGATTGGCCCCACCTGTTCAATCGCGACATCATCTCCATGCCGGACAAATGGGAATACCCATGGTTCGCCGCCTGGGATCTGGCCTTCCACATGATCCCGTTTGCCCGGGTCGACCCGCACTTTGCGAAGGAGCAGCTCAATCTGTTCCTCAGGGAGTGGTACATGCACCCGAACGGGCAGATTCCCGCCTACGAATGGAATTTTTCAGACGTGAACCCGCCCGTGCATGCCTGGGCATGCTGGCGGGTGTACAAGATGACCGGACCGCGCGGAGGGCGCGACCGTCTGTTTCTGGCGCGGGTATTCCAGAAGCTGCTGGTGAATTTCACCTGGTGGGTGAACCGCAAGGACCCGGGCGGCAAGCACCTGTTCTCGGGAGGCTTCTTGGGGTTGGATAACATCGGGGTCTTTGACCGTTCCAAACCCCTGCCGACGGGGGGCCACCTGGAGCAGGCGGATGGCACGGCCTGGATGGCCTTTTACTGCAGCACCATGCTGTCGATGGCGCTGGAACTGGCGGAGGAGGACCCGGCATACGAGGACATCGCCTCCAAGTTCTTTGAGCACTTCGTGGCGATCGCCGATGCCATGAACAACCTCGGCGGTGACGGTCTCTGGCACGAAGAGGACGGCTTCTATTACGATCAATTGCTTTGCGAGGGAAAATCCTTCCCGCTGCGGTTGCGCTCCATGGTCGGGATCATCCCGCTTTTCGCGGTCGAGTTCATCGATGAAGCCCGCATGGAAAAGCTGCCCGGATTTGCCAAGCGCACTCGATGGTTCCTGGAAAACCGTCGGGATCTGGCGGCCCATATCTCGTACATGAGTGTAGACGGAAATACCAAGGGTTTGCGTTTGCTGGCGATTCCGTCGCGGGAACGTCTGGAGCGGATGCTCAAGTACGTCTTTGACGAAAAGGAATTCCTGTCCCCCTTCGGCGTGCGGTCGCTTTCCAAGGCATATCAGGAGAAGCCGTTCGTGCTTCAGGCGGCGGGGCAGGAGTACCGGGTGGGTTATATCCCCGGGGAATCCGACTCTGGCCTGTTTGGCGGCAATTCGAACTGGCGCGGACCGGTCTGGTTCCCGACCAATTTCCTGCTGATCGAGGCCCTGGAGCGCTACCACCACTTTTATGGCGACAGTCTTCTGGTGGAATTCCCGACCGGCAGCGGTAACAAGATAACCCTGAAGGCAGCGTCAGAAGAACTCTCGCGCCGACTGGTGATGCTCTTTGTTCCCGGTGCAGATGGCCAGCGCGCCTGCCACTCCGGCGGACCCTTGGCGGGTGAGGACAAGCGATTGCAAGACCTCGTCCTCTTCCACGAATATTTTCATGCCGAGACCGGGCAGGGTTTGGGCGCAAGTCATCAAACCGGGTGGACTGCCTTGGTGGCCCGTTTGATTGAAGGTTCAGGCCCGGAAATCAGCGAAAAAGCCTAAAGATTTATGGGCAAGAAAGGCGCGTAAAAACACGGTTTATCGGGAGTTAGAAAAGTGAATTCGTGAAAAGCGGGACACCCCGTCGCAAAGTGGTTTTTACACGGAAAATTCCTGCTTGTCGGTGTCACGTTGATGCCCTTCTTCCGCATCACCTAAGACATGAACCGACTCATCACACGACTCCTCCTTTTGGTCACTCTCGTCGCTTTTACAATTGTTGCGAAAGCCGATGATCGTTGGGAAACCCTGCGGGCTATCAATTGGGTTGAGAATCCCACCAACCATACCCGCATCGGCCGTTTTGGTGAATTGGGACCCTACCAGTTCCGGCCCACGACCTGGCGCATGCATACGAAGCGTCCTTTCAGCCAGGCGGCCCAAAGGGAAGCCGCTGATGAAGTGGCGGTCATTCACTACGAGTGGATCAAACAATCGCTCGAAAACGCCGGTGTGGACGCCAGCCCCTTCAATATCGCCATGGCCTGGAACAGCGGGGTGGGTAACGTCCTCAAGGGCAAGGTGCCCAGTGTTGCCTATAATTACGCGGAACGGGTTACCAACTTGGTCCATACCTTCAAGCAGCGCGCCGTACCCGCCAACGTGGCTTCTGTGGCCTCGCAGCCGGCCGAGCCCAAATTCTCGCTGGAAAAGCCGATGGTGACCTTCGCTGTCCTGCACAATACGCCAAAATTCGAGATCATGCTGCCCGATGCCCCGGTCGAACCGGTGGTTTATACCGACCGCGATGTGGCACCCGTCGAAACGGGCCATCGATTCACGTTCACGACGACGGCGACTTTGACGCCTCGATTCAGCGTCCTCCCGGGGTTGCTCAACTAAGTCGAAAGCCGCCTTTGAAAGGCGGCTTTTTTTGGCCCAAGGCACGGCCAAAAAA
>JBDKHE010000586.1:0-3759 GCA_039797805.1 Verrucomicrobiota bacterium | reverse complement strand
TGATACCGCCAACGATGCGATCCGCTACCTGCTTACCCGTAACGTAGCCCAGCTGCTGGGCGGATTTTGGGTTGGCGACAAGGTCCTGCCGGGCCAGCAATCCGGCATCGCTCCGGCCGGTATCAAGATGCAGGGCTTCACCGACTATAGCGCCTTCGATTTCAAGAATCACATGATCGATGAGAGTGCCCGCCAGGGTGAGACCTTTCACGCGCTAAACCTCGCCTTTGAACAGCGGGCTTGGAGAGATCGTGTCGGCATACAGCTGGAGTACGACAACCAGCGGGTGGATAGGCGCTCGAAGAATGCAGCCTTTTCGTCCGCCAACGGAAACCACATCAAAATCGATGTGAACCGCGTGCTTCCTACCGGGGAAGTCAACCCGAACTACGGCCGCCCCTTTACCTTCGCTTACGGCCAGTCCACCTGGACCAACGATCTTAACCAACGGGAGACCCTGCGGGCGACGGGTTTCCTCAAGTACGATTTCGGGGAACAGAAATCTTCATGGATGAAGTGGCTTGGCCGCCACACCTTGACGGGCCTCTACGAGGAGAACGCCTACGATCAGGTCAGTTATCGTCACCGTCTGGCGGTCGACGGCGCCGCGGCCCGCGACATCAGCGCCGACATCAATGCGTTCGCCCGCCGCCCGGGCGCCGTGATTTACATGGGGCCCTCCATCATCGGGAACAACAATCCTCTTACCTTGGAGGCCATCCGTGTTCCGCTCATCGAGGCCGGCCCCATCGCGGCGCCCGCCTATTACTTTGTCAGGGCGGGCAACGCCACGGACCCGGGCGCTTTTGTCGGCGCGCCGGCATCCCTCGTCGAGATCAACGACGGTGGCAGCGCCCAGCGGGATGTGATCAAGTCGCAAGCCTTCTTGATGCAGAGCTATTGGCTGCAGGATCACCTCATCACGCTGGTGGGCTGGCGCCGTGACGAGGACTATTTCGCCCGCCAGGCGATCGGTTTCGTCCCCAATCCCGCCGACTCGAACGATCCGGGCAAAGCCCACTACAACTTTAACGACTTCTCCTTCCCCACCACCCCGCCGCCCAACGTGGCGGGCGAGGTCATGACCTACAGCGCCGTGTTACGCTGGCCTGAAAAGCTGATCCGTTTGCCGGCCGGCACCGATTTTAGCGTTTTCTATAATCAGTCCGGCAACTTCACGCCCTCGGGCGGTCGCGTAAATGCTTTCAACGAGCCGCTCGCCTCGCCGCAGGGCACGACCAAGGAATATGGCTTCAACGTTTCGCTGCTCCATGACAAGCTGAGCCTGCGCGTGAACTGGTTCGAAACCGCTGTTACGGGCCAGACCCTGACGCCGCCCGTTTATAACACGGCGATTAACAACGGCGTGCTGCAGCTCGCCGACATGTGGGGCGTGGAGGCGAACACGAATCCTCAGCTCGCGGCGATGCGCAATGCCGACATCGAACTCCTCTTCAGCCCTCTGCCTGCGAACTTCCGCAGCCTCTACGGCTGGGGCATAAACGGCACCGCGCCGACCCTCTCGGCCAACGGCCGCGTAACCTTGGCGGGCAGCGGCGACACCACGGACTTCACCGCCAAGGGGACGGAGTTCGAGATCGTCTACAACCCGACACGCAACTGGCGGATCCTCGCCAATGTCGCCAAGCAGGAGACCGTGCAGTCCAACAGCCTGCCCTTCCTCAAGCGCTTCATCGCCCTGATGACGCCCGTATGGAACCAGCTGCGGGATCGCGTCCGTCCGAATTATCCGGTCGGCTGGCAGCCGGGTGATTCCACGGTTGGCCTCGAGAAGCTCGGCGGCTACCTGGACACCAATGTGCTGGTGCCTTTCGCCACAGCGATTGCCACCGAGGGATCCGCTTCGGCCGAGCAGCGCAAGTGGCGCGCCAATCTCATCACCAACTACACCTTTGGCCGCGGCGGCTTCCTCGGGGATCGGCTGAAGGGGTGGAGCGTCGGTGCCGCCGTGCGCTGGCAGGACAAGCTCGGCGTCGGCTACCCCACGACCCGCAATCCCGACTCCAGCGTAAACCTGGATCTCGCGCATCCGTTCTACGCCCCGGCCGAGACGAACGTCGACGCTTGGATCGGTTACGAGCGCCCGATCTGGAACAAGCGTATCAAATGGAAGGTGCAGCTCAACGCCCGCAACCTCATCGCCGACGATTCCCTGATCCCGATCGGCGCCCAGCCTTGGGGCGAGCCTTCCACCGTGCGTCTCCCGCCGGAGAAGCGTTGGTATCTCACCAATACCTTTACCTTCTAGCGGAACCGGGTCGGCCTTCGGAAAGATTCTCCGGCCACCCCTGGGCAGATCGCCCAAGGGTGGCCGATTACTTTGCTGGCATCGGAAGCCGCAGCGAAATCGGAAATTCGAAAGCGGATGCGTGAAGATTTATCCCTCAACCCGTTTCGATCGTGCTTGGCCACCTGGCGCGGACAGGACGGCAAATTTGTCGTAGTTGGCTTTTCTCAGGAACAAAGCCCGGTGGAATCAGGGGCCGGCCGGATCAAAGGAACTGGACCAGTTCGGTGCGGTCACCGGCACGTCCAGTTGTTCACGCAGCGCCCACTCCCCCGCGACCAAAGCGGCTTGGTCTCCGAGAGCGGATGGCACCACGCGCACCTTGCCCCACGGCGTGTCTGCATGCCGATTCACGTAGTCGGTAATCGCGGGGAGTATCACATCCGCGCTGGCCATGATGCCACCGCCGAGAATGAGAATCTCAGGATCGTAGGCATGAATCAAACTGACCGCGAGCGCACCCCAGACCAGCAGGCTGTGGTCGCGCACGGCGATCGCGCAAGCATCGCCGTGTGCGGCGTCAGTGAACACCCGGGCATAGTCGAGCGTGGCCGCCGACCGCAGCGAACTCCGGTCCCAGCCGGAGGAGGCTTCGGCTAGTGGCCGCAGGAACGCGGTCGAGGCCTCCGCCTCGGCGCAGCCGACGTTGCCGCAATAACACTGGCGACCGCCGCAGCGTACGGTCAGGTGGCCGCCTTGCACGCCGGCTTGGCCGTGTTTGCCTCGGAGGACGCGCCCCTCAATCACGGCGCAAACGCCGAGCCCGGTGCCGAGGGTGATCATGACGAGATTGTGACACCCTTGGCCGGCACCCGCGCGCCATTCGCCGATCAAGGCCAGGCGTGCATCGTTCTCGATCATCAGCGGTAGCCCGAGTTCGGTCCGCGCCCAGTCGCGCAAATCCAGCGTCAACGCATCGTCGAACTTGCCGGTTTCGGCCAGCACGCGGCCCCTGGCGACGTCCACCAGACTCGGAAACGCCACCGTCACCCCCCGACAGTCGGCCAAGGTGAGCTCTAGATCGGTCAGCAATCTCTGCCAAGTTGCCTTGAGCACCGGCAGCTGTGGCGCGAGGCCGAGATGCGAGTGCGAGGGTTCAATGGCCTCGGCGAGCACGCGGCCACCACGCACAACGCCGATCTTCATCCGCGTGCCGCCGAGATCGCAGGCCAGGACGGTCACGATGTGTGCTCTCCGGTGGCGGGGACAGCAGGCAGCAACGTCCGGCCGATTTCCGCCCGAACGTGTTCGCGAGTTTCGTGAATAATCAGAAGAGGGAGGATCATGAGTTCAGGGAGGAGGTCGGCAACTCGTTGCCTCGGTTTTGAACCGTCGATATTATCGGCGCCGAGGATTCGATTCAATCCACGCAAACACGGGTGAGTCGGCGCCAGTCTGTACATTAGGCGGTAGAAAATCTCAGGTCGAACAGCGCATCTCTCATGGCGGAT
>JBDKHE010000585.1:0-6812 GCA_039797805.1 Verrucomicrobiota bacterium | reverse complement strand
GCGACTCCTTCCAGTCGGTGTACGTCCGCCTCAACTCGGCCGGCGCTTTCCCTGCGTTCAAGGACGCCCTGACCGCCAATCCCCGGCTCAACGTCAAGGTGCAGCGTCAGTCCGACTACTACGCGAGCCAGTCCGAGACGCTCTCCAAACTCGTGACCACGCTGGGCTACCTGATCGCCGCGTTGATGGCCGTCGGCGCCATTTTCGGGGCCTTGAACACGATGTACAGCGCCGTGGCTGCCCGCACGCGCGAGATCGCCACGCTGCGCGCCCTCGGCTTTGGCAGTGCCGCCGTGGTGATCGCGCTCATGTTCGAATCCCTTGTCCTCGCCCTGCTCGGCGGCGCCGTCGGCGGCGGCGTGGCCTATGCCGCCTTCAACAATTTCCAGGCCTCGACGATGAACTGGCAGAGCTTCAGTCAGGTGGCCTTCAACTTCGCCGTCACCCCGCAGCTCCTGATCAAGGGCATCATCTGGGCCACCCTGATCGGCCTCATCGGCGGCCTCCTCCCCGCCCTCCGCGCCGCCCGCCTGCCCATCGCCGCTGCCCTGCGGGAGCTTTGATCTCTTCGCGGTCGGGCGGTCTGAGGTGGGGCCCAACCAAACAGAGCATGTGACCTGCTACCGGTCCGCACGGTGGGCTCACTGCATTGACTCTTGCCTTGTTACAAAGACCGGGCTTTTCGATACCCATGGCTCGCACCGAGAAAACTGCCGACAAGCTGGATAAGGCCGACTACGAACTGCTCGCCGACTTCCGCTACACCCTGCGCAAATTTCTCGGTTTCAGCGAGGCCGCCGCCCAGAAACATGGCGTGACCCCGCAGCAATACCAGGCATTGCTGGCCATCCAGGGGTTTCCGGGCCGGGACTGGGTCACCGTCGGTGAACTCGCGGAACAAATGCAGATCGCCCACCACAGCGCCGTGGGCCTCGTCGACCGCCTGATGGCCCTGAAACTGGTGCGCCGGACCCCCTCCAAGGAAGACCGTCGGCGCGTGCAGGTGCACGTCACCACGAAGGGCCTGGGCGTGCTGGAAAGACTGTTGCGCCTGCACCGCGAGGAACTGCAAACGGTCGGACCGGCGCTGATCGGCATCTTGCATCGCGCGACCTCCGATCCAAGCGAGACCGTCTAGCCGGTCACCCACCGGCGAGCGCCTGCTGCAGATCCGCGAGCAGGTCCTCGATATCTTCCACGCCCACCGACAACCGGATCAAGCCGTCGGAGATCCCCGCCCGTTGCCGCGCCTCCGCGGGCATGCCGCGATGACTGGACATGGCCGGGCGGGTGACGAGGCTCTCCATCCCGCCCAGGCTGACCGCATGCACCACCAGACCCAGCCGGTCAATGAAGCGCGTGGCCGCCGCCTCTCCTCCCTTGAGTTCAAACGAAAGCAGGGAACCACCATGCCACATCTGCCGCTGGAACAATGCCGCCTGCGGGTGGTGGGGATCTCCGGCATAATGCACCGCTGCGACCGCCGGATGACCGGCCAGCCACTGGGCCACCGCCTGACCGTTGCGATCGTGAGCCTCCATCCGCAGAGGGAAAGTTCGCAGCCCCCGCAGGACAAGCCAGGCATCAAAGGCGTTCACGGTGCCGCCCAGATTCTTGTGAATGCGCCGGTTCTTCGCCGTGAGCGGCTCGCGCTTGACGACACACCCGCCGATCATGTCGGAATGTCCGTTCAGGAATTTGGTGGTGGAATGCACCACCCAGTCGGCCCCCGCCACGAGCGGCCGCTGGTTGAACGGTGTGGCCACCGTGTTGTCCACGATTACAGGCGCCCCACCCGCTTTGGCGGCCGCGATCGTCGCAGACAGATCGATCAGCCGCATCAGCGGGTTGGACGGAGTCTCCAACAGCACCGCCCCGGCGCCGGCCACGGCGACCGACCATGCGGCCGCATCCGTGGAGTCGACCGTCACCACAGGCAGACGGCAGACGCTCGCCAATATCTGCAAAAGTTCGAAGCTGCCGCCGTAAATATCCTGATGGGTGACCAGCGGCCCGGTCCGATCTTCCATGGCCGCCACCACGGCACACAATACGGCAGCATTGCCTGAACTGGTGATCAGCGCGCCCGCCCCGCCTTCCAGATCGGCGATTGCCTCCGCCAGCCGTTCCACCGTGGGATTGCCAAAACGCGAATAGGCATACCCCGGCTGCGCGCCCGAGAAAATCGCCTCGGCCTCGTCCGAACGGCCAAGATCAAACAGCGTGCTTTGCACGATCGGGGTCTGGAACGGCGCATTGGCCCCATCGCGTTCGTCGCGGGCCCCCGCATGGGCGCACCGCGTGCTCAGGCCGTGTTTCGCTTTCATCGTCCGTCCTCCAACAGGCCGGTGCGGCGGGTGGCCAGGTTTCGAGCAAAATGGGACTGAAACAGGAGGAGCATGGGATTGATCCGCCTTTCTCGGCGGGCTCGATCACAGTTGGCAGATTCTTGCCCTCGCCAAGATCATAATATCGGTCTACGATACTATTCACGATGAAGCCCCGCGTCGCTTCCCTCCAGCTGCAGGAATACCGCTATGGCCAGGCTGACCTTCGGAACGGTCTGCGGATCGGTGTAGCCCGCCATCTGCCCCGCGGCATCCGGCGCGACGACTACGCGGCCCGGGGCTTTTTCGACGTCTGGCTGCCTCTGCTGGCCCCCAGCCGGACCCTGGTCACCTCGTTTCGGCAAGATCGCATCACGCACCGCCAGTTCGTGCAGA
This sequence comes from Verrucomicrobiota bacterium, assembly GCA_039797805.1. Taxonomy (GTDB): domain Bacteria; phylum Verrucomicrobiota; class Verrucomicrobiia; order Opitutales; family Opitutaceae; genus Lacunisphaera. The sequence goes on along the minus strand of JBDKHE010000585.1, from coordinate 4,089 downwards.
AATATCGCGCGGAAATGCGGCGCCCCGAACCCCGTCAGGCGATCCGCTTGTTGGCGGCCATGGCCCGCCGCCAGCCTCTACAGGTCGGCTGCTTCTGCACCGACCCAAACCGGTGCCATCGGACCGTGCTCAAATCTTTGATCGAAGACTCGGTGGGTGATCTGCCCCGCCCCGACAGCAAGGCCGGAGAATTCTTCAGTCCCGCCTGCTCAATGCCCGACATCATGGACTGATGGGCCCGCCCAGAGAGGGAGCGATTCAGGCGGGTTTCACCACGAATGGCACCGACTGGCACGGGGCAAGGCCTTGAAGCAGTCGGACAGACCTTGAGGCGTCCCACTGAACGGTGATTCTTTCCGATCCACATTGCTGGAAAGACTCCCGCATCTGACCATCGGGGTTAATCCGTGGTCCAACGGCAGGAGCCCGCCTCAGTGATGGCGGCTGTCTGATCCGCGCCTGGCCTCGCCCGGGCGGAGCGCTCACCCGCCACCCGCCAGACCAAAGTCGCGACGATCGCCCCCGCCGTGTAGGCGACCACGTCGCAGACATCACCCGTGGCCCGGCGGAAGAGATGCGGCCCCACCACCTCGGTGGCAATCGACCAGACCCCCAGGTGATACAAAATCTCCCGCCAATCCGGGGGCGCGTCCGTCAGGCGCATCCCGAGCCACCGCTGCAACCAGAGCACCCATGGCAGGGCCGCCGGGATAAGCAAAACGTCGTCAAAATAGTTGCGCAGGAAGGCATCTTTCCACGCCAGGGGCAGGCCCCAGCGATTGACCGCGTAGAAGAGGCAGGCGACGCACCCGAGCCGATCCAGGCCATAACGGAACCGGTTCACAAGAGCGCGCAGATCGCGAGCCCGACCCCGAAAGTCAGCAGCAGTTTGAGCAGCGGATTGAAGGAAGCGAACGACGGATGGTTTTGCATGGGAAAGAGGGTCAGGCGGGGAGATCAGGTCGGGGAAGATTTGCCCGCCAGCAGCGGCCCCCGCTCTCGCCGGCGCTCTTCATCCTGCCCCCGCATCCGAGCGGCCAGGATCTCGGCCCGCCCCAGATAACCGACGACCTGGCGGACATCGCCGCGCGTCACCACCGGCAGCCGGCCGATGTCGCGCTGCAACATGAGATTCATCGCCTCGTCCAAGGTCTGGTCCGGAAACACGCTCACCGGATCCGGGGTGCCGGCGTCGATCACCGTCAACTGCTCCCCGGTCGGCCGTTGCTGGGCCCGCAGGAGGTCGCCGCGCGTGACGATTCCCGCCAAGGCGCCGTCGCGGACAATGAAAGTCGCCTGACGCCGTGCCCAGGTCGAGCCAGGCTCCGCCAGCAACGCGGTCAGTTCCGCCACAGTGGTCCCGGCCTCCACCACAGCCGGTGAGCGATCCATCATTTCGCCGACCCGGATCAGCGAAAAGACATCCACGCTGTATTCCCGGGTGATGTGCTGGCCGCGCCGGGCCAGCTTCTCGGTGAGGATCGAGCGCTTGAGCAACAGGACCGTGACGCACAGGGCCGCCACGGTCCCGACAAGCAATGCCGGAAGTACATTGAGGTCATGGGTCAGTTCCAACAGGAAGACCATGCCCGTCAGGGGCGAGCGCATGGTTCCGCCCATCATCGCCGCCATACCCACCACGGCCCAAAGCCCCGGATCGCCCACGCCCAGCGCCTGGCTCAGCAGGGCACCCACGCCTCCCCCCAACATCAAAAGCGGCGCGAGCACTCCCCCGGAAGTGCCCGAACCGAGGGCGATCACCCAGACAAAACCCTTGGCCAAAATCAGTCCCACCAACGCCGCACCGATGATCTCGCCCCGCATCAGGCTATGGATCGTTTCGTAACCGACGCCGAGCACCCGGGCATCCAGCAGGCCGCCGAGCCCCACGAGCAGACCGCCAAGCGCCGGCCACCACATCCAATGAATAGGGAGACGGGCGAAACCGTCTTCGCAGGCATAGACCATCGCCGTCAGCAGCCCCGAGAAAAGCCCCGCACAAGTGCCGACAAGGAGCGCCACCCCCAGGGCGGCGGGCCCGATCACCGGATGGACAGCCACCGGAAAAATCGGCCCTTCCCCCAGCAGCGGCACCCGCAGGACCGACGCGATGATCGCCGCCGCCGCCACCGGAATGAAGCTGCGCGGCTTCCATTCAAACAGGAGCAGTTCCACCGCGAGCAACACCGCCGCGATGGGCGTGGCGAATATCGCCGCCATGCCGGCGGCCGCACCCGCCACCAGCAGCGTTTTCCGTTCGGCGGACGTCAGATGAAAGAGTTGCGCAAACAGGGAGCCAAAGGCGCCACCGGTCATGATGATCGGACCCTCCGCGCCGAAAGGTCCCCCCGTGCCGATCGACACCGCGGAAGAGACCGGTTTGAGGATCGCCACGCGCGGATTGATCAGGCTGCGGCCCAGCAGAATCGCCTCCAAGGCCTCCGGAATGCCGTGTCCGCGGATCTTTTCTGAGCCATATCGCGCCATGAAGCCGATCACGAGTCCGCCCACGGCAGGCACCAGCACCACCCACCAACTCCAAGGCTGCCCGCTCAGGAAGGTTGGCTCGGAGGAAATCCGCAGGAAAAAGGCCGCATTCGTGATGACGGCAATCAGCCACAACAGCAGCTTCGCAACCAGGGCCGCGATCACCCCGATGGGCACCGCCAGCGCACAGAGCAGCAGAACGCGGCGATCGGTGGTAAAGTCGGCGAGCAGGTCATGCCGCGGCGACGGGGCGCTGGTTGGAAGGACAGTTTTCATCGACTGGAAAAGATCCGTCATTGCATCGTATTCCGATACATTACAATGTCTTTTTCTGTCCCTCCTCTTCGCCCCCACCTCGGCGCAGCCCCGTCGGACCCAGGCCCGCCCGCTGTCCTGTATGCCCACCGACCAAGCACCTTCTGATCCGAGCGTCCCTTCGAAACTGAATTCTTGGTCGCACCCTTCAGCCCGATTGCCTCAGACCGGAGAGACCCTACTGAGGTTATAGCGCAACAGCAGCGCGGTCAGCGGATCGGGGAGAGATATCAGTTGGAGGCGGCGGGCGTGCATGGCCTTCTCCCTCGGCTCCATCGGTCGTTGGGCTTGCATTTGGCGAGGCCCGGTTGAAGGTGTTTTCAATCTTTAGGCCATGCCCAACCAACTCTCCAAGTCCAAACGACGGCAGAGCCTTGCCGAGCACGAGGCGGTGCTGGCCGCACTCGAGGAAATCGCACGAACCGAGGACGCGACCGTGATGGCTCTGTTACGCGAGGCGACGCGTGATTTGGTGAAGCGCAAAACAAACGAACCGGCCCAGCTTGAACGATTGCGCCAAGCGGTGTGGGAAAAGGCCCCGCAGATGCCCACCCGATTCAAAACCGTGGCCGAAGTTGCGCGCTTCAAACGTGCGCAGCGAGAGTTCGACCAGGTGCTTCTCGATCTGGCGTTGGCGAGTCCGCAGGCGATTCAGCAGCGCAATTCCCTCGTATCCCCGCGCCGGACCATCCGATTGATCGACTTCGATCAAGCCCATGCCGCCGCTGCCGTCTGACGCAGGCCCGCGACCCCCCGAAGATTTTGCGCCACTTCTGGCCACGTCGGAGCCTGTGCTCTTGGTCGGCGGGCAGGCCGTTTACCCTTGGGCCCTGTATCACGAAACACGCACGGCTGGCCTTCAACTTCGCCGTCACCCCGCAGCTCCTGATCAAGGGCATCATCTGGGCCACCCTGATCGGCCTGATCGGTGGCCTCCTCCCCGCCCTCCGCGCCGCCCGCCTGCCGATCGCCGCCGCGCTGCGGGAGCTGTAAGCAAATCAGCCCAAAGCCAACGCGCCTCGCCGACAGTCTTGCTCGCGACGTCCGCCAAGGCGATCAAGAGTCAAGACCTGACGTCTTCGGCTTGGCACTACCGACGCAAAGATGCGGACCGCCCTTCGCTCATTCTCCACCCGCCAACCCTACTTCCACCACAGGCCAATTACTCTCCTTCGTAGGATGGTAGAACTGAGCGGCAGTGTACGCTTGCCGTAATATGGCTGGCATCACGCCGTTTCCCGCGGCGCACCCCCTCCCTGGATAAAGCTCGTATTTGTATACCCCTTG
>JBDKHE010000584.1:0-2722 GCA_039797805.1 Verrucomicrobiota bacterium | reverse complement strand
CGCCCCATCCTCCGTCCTCTGTCCTCTCCCTTCGCTCCTTCCGTCTCCAGCCTCTTTCCTCCTTCCTCCCTTCTCCCCGCCCCCTGTTCCCATCTGCAATGCCTCTCCTCCCTTTCACCAGCCAGCTCATCGCCGACGTCGGCATCTCCTTCGGTGACGAAGGCAAAGGCCGCCTCATCCCCGAGGTCATCGAGGAACTCCGGACGACTCCCGCTTCCGTCTCTGTCGTCTTCAAGGTCAACGGTGGTTCCAACTCCGGCCACACCGCCGGCGGCATCAAGCTCAACCTCCTCCCTGCCGGCGTCGTCGCCGCCGCCGTCCCCCACCTCGCCATCGGCGCGGGCGTGGTCGCCGATCCGCGCAAGTTCCTTTGGGAAGGCCGGCCGCTCGAAAAGAAGGGCTACGCCATTTTTTCCCGCCTCCTCATCGACGAGCGCACCCTCGTCACCGATCTCAGCCACCGCCTCCTCGACCTCGCCTGGGAGGACTACCGCGTGAACGTCCTGCAGGAGGAAGCCCGCGGCTCCACCGGCCGCGGCATCACCCCGGCCTATCAGGACGAGACCGGCCAGTGGCAGATCACCTACGCTGACTTCCTCGGCGGCCCGAATTTCTTCGCCCGCAAGATTGCCGCGCGCGCCGACCGCGCCTGTCGCACCATCCAGCACGTCTGCCAGGTCAAACCCGCCGCCTGGGACGCCTTCTTCGAGAAACTGACCGCCGCCGAAACGCGCGCCAACGCCGAGGCCGTCGAGCTCGGACTCTTTCCCGCGCAGGAGTTTGATTTTCTCCGTTTCAAGGGCGCCGCGCCCTTCACCCTCAATGTCGAGGCCCTCTCCGCTGCGTATTGGGAAGCCGGTCAGGCCCTTGTCCGCAACATCGGCGAAGTGCGCGAGCTCGTGCTCCGCGAACTGGCCTTCGGTCACAGCATCGTCGGCGAGTTCGGCCAGGCCTACTGGCTCGACAAGCGCCACGGCTACTCCCCCAACGTCACCGCCTCGCACACCTTCACGCCCGAGTTCTTCGAGAGCGCCGGCATTCCCGTCCAGGCGATCCACACCATCGGCGTCGCCAAGGCCTACGACACCAAGGTCGGCACCCACACCTTCCTCACGCAGATGGACGACGCCCGTCCGCTCACACAGCGCCTCAAGCAGCTGGAATTCGGCACGACCACCGGACGCCAGCGCATGGTCGGCTGGTACGACGCCGTGGAGAAAGGCGACGCCCTCCGCTACGGCGGCTACCAAGATTTCATGATCAACAAGATCGACGCCCTGTCCGGCGCCGACGAGTTGCTCATCTGCACAGCCTACGAGGACGCCAGCGGCAAGCGCTACGGCCACGTTCCGCGCAACGAAGCCCTGCGCAAGACCCTGCGCCCGGTCTATTCGAAGCATCCCGGCTGGGCGGAGGACATCTCCGGCGTGCGCCACTTTGCCGACCTTCCGAGGAACGCGCAGCGCTACACCGCCGCCATGGTCCGCACCCTCATCGAGGTTGCCTACCCTGACAAGCTGCCCGCCACTTTGCCCAACCTCCGCTACCTCGGCGTCGGCCCCGAGCCGTCCCAGATCATCAAGGACGTCCCCGCCACCGCCGCCCTGCTCGCCCTGCGCTAAGCCGGCCACCCTCTGCTTCAGGTGGAGGCCCACGTCCCTGTGGGCCTTTCAGACAATACTGTTAGAGAACTTGACTATTATCGCGACCCTATGTCCCGCGGAGGCCCACGCTTGTCGGGCCGTAGCCCCGTGAAGGCTGATCCCTGTGGGTCTTCCCGTCCATTTCCCTGGGCGGCACGCCGGGAGACCCGACCTCCAAGGGAATTGTCGATCCATACTCATCCGCCGACCCGTGGCCGACCGGGATTAAGTCTGAGGGGCGATTCGGTCAGGCCAGACTTCCTACTTCGCCGCCTGCAGCTTGAGCTCAACCACGACGGGCCGGTGGTCACTGGCTTCAGCGGTGCCCGCGCCATCGTAGATCTTGGCGCTGCCGGTCACGACGTGCGGGGACAGCGCGGGTGAAACGAGGAGGTAGTCAATGCGGCTGTAGATGTCTTCGCGGCGGAAGTAATGCGTCCAGGTCTCGCCGCGTGAGTCGGTGGCGTCGAGCAAGGTCCCGATAACCGTGCCACCCCGTTTCTGCAGGGCACGCGCGGGCCGGGTCGCCTTGGTGTCGTTCCAGTCGCCGACGATCATGAACTTCGCCCTGACCGGATCCGGGAAACGCGCGAGCACCCGATCACGCACGGCTTCCGCTTCGCCGGCCCGCTGCAGGGAGGCTTCCGGATCGTCCTTACGCTCGGTGAACTTGCTTTTCAGATGGATTACGAAAATCGAAATATCCCCCTCGGTCGTACGGACAACGACCTCGAGCAGACCGCGCTTCACGCGCTCGGTCTGACCGAAGTAGGCATACGTGAGGTCTGCATGGCGCTTCACCTCCTTGAACGGCACTTTTGACAGGACCGCGACGTGCCGGTCGGCGTCCGCCGCTTCCAACAAAACCGCGTAAGGGTAGTTTTGTCCGCCCGCCCTGAGTTCATTCTGAAACTCTTCCAGAAACGCTTGCGGACCCATCTCGCAAACCGCGAGGACATCCGGTTTCACGGCGCCGATCACCTGGACCAAAGCCGCCCGCTCCTTCTCCGGCTTGGGATAAGCCTGCCGGTACACGCCCTCCACCATGCGGTTGGCGATCGTGTAGTTCTCGACGTTGT
>JBDKHE010000583.1:0-2665 GCA_039797805.1 Verrucomicrobiota bacterium | reverse complement strand
AACTCTTTCGCTTCATGGCCCAACCTCATTCCACACTCTATAACCGCTTGGGTGGTCGCCCGGCGCTGTCTGAACTTCTGCGCTACTTCTACGCCGACGTGCGCCAGCATGAAGAGATCGGACCCATTTTCGCAGCCCATATCAGCGATTGGACGGCACACTTGGAGAAGATCGCCGATTTTTGGTCCGGGCTCACCGGCGGACCGGCGAATTACAATGGACCGATGCCGTTCAAGCATCTGCACCTCGGATTGGAGAAACGCCACTTTCAAGCCTGGCTCGGTCTCTGGCTTCGTCATTGCCAAGCGCGTCTGCCGGAACGCGAGGCGGGAGAGATGATACGCCTAGCCGAAGGCATCGGTCAGCGTCTTCGCCAGATCATCGCGATGAATGTCCCGCCACCGGCCTCCGTTCGTCCCTCATCACCGGAATGATTTTCCGGCACATTTTATGAATTCCCCGTCTCCCGTGGTTCTCGATGCCCGCCTGATCCCCTGCTCAGGTAAGCACGCGCTAATTTTCCGCCAATGGGCGCAACTGGCCGTGGGCGAAAGTTTCGTTCTACTGAACGATCATCGCCCGGATCCTCTGCGCCGGCAGTTCGAGCAGGTCGTACCCGGTTGTTTCGAGTGGACTGAAATCCCGCCACTGCCGGGCGCATTTGCGGTGCGTCTGACGCGCTTACAGACTGACCCGACCGGATTCGACAGCAACTTGGTGAGCGGATGCGGCCCGGTGAGCGAGCGGTCAAGCGGGGACACGGGAATTTCATCGGTCGCCCCAGACGAAGAGATTTTTGTGCGGCTCCACTTCGACTTCCGGAGTTGCTCCCCAGAGGAAGCACGCGAGCGTATCCTGCGCATGGCTCAGGGTCTCGCGGAGGGGACGGAGTTGCTCGCCGACCTTCCATCGCCTGACCCCGATCTCGACCGCGCGTTGTCTGTCCTTGGCCGGACGTTTCGCGGTGCCGCGCTGCAAGATTTCTCACCGGGTTGGCGTTACGCCGTCCGGCACCCCGCCTGAGCGGAAAAGCGGTCAACGCGAGGAAGGGCATCACAAGGATTGCGGATATCTCTGTTGCTTGGGTCAGCCGATCGATGCCTTTGAACGGAATTGGGCCAGCGAAGATCGAACGGCTGATTTCTGTCGGCTCCCGTACAACTTACCACGGCTGATTGGCTTCGCCCGTGGGTGCTTACAAATCCGGGGAAGTTCTCGCGCGGGACGTCGCTATGGCCATGACAACCCAGAACAACGATCTGGGATCATCGCGCCGACGGTACGTATCTCGTAGGCACCCCCCCCGAAGACGTGAACACCGAAGGCGACGAAGATGACCAGGGTGGAAATCGCCAATAGGAGCGAAAGATCAGCGGCCCGGCGGTTGCCCCACAACGAGCCAGCCCCGGCGAGGACGTAGAGGAATCCCGCGAGGAAGTTGAACCAAAGCACGAAGGGGACCGTGTGGCCCATCGCCGCGCGAACTTCCATGCTGCCAAACAAGGCCCGGCCGCCGCGCACAATGGTGACGAGACCAAACACAATGGCGGCAAGGGCCAAACCTTTCAGGAGTCGATTTGGTTTCATGGTCTGGGCATGAAGTTCGGTGGATCGTGGCTTAGGGTTGCCGCTCAGTGAGCGGGCTCCAGCCGGGATGATCGAAGTATTTCGGATACTCGCGCAGCGCAGCAGCCAGCTTCAACGCACCGTCTCTGGACGCGGGATTCGCCGTCACTGCCGCCGCGCCGGCCATGAGTTCGTTGATCAGGACATGCAGGGTCGCGTCTGCCTTGGGCTCCAGTTTGCAGTTTTGCATGAGGTAGGCGACATTTTCCTGAATAGTGTCCGCCAAGAGTTTCGCCTGAGCCGGCAGTAAGGCGCTGGGTTCTGGGGTGGCCACGGCCTGAGCGACAGCGTCGCGGATACGCTGCATTCCGATCCGCAACGGTTCGTCGGTCGTCCAACGTTTGCCGTCGTTGAGTGAAAGGGCCGACGCACCATGGTCGCTGTGCTCATGGGCACCGGCGTGGCCGTGACGCATATGGGTCCAGACCGCATAGGAGACGCCGATTAGGGCGATGACGACGAATCCGGATATGAGTGGCCAACGGTTATTTTTTGCAGGGATATTCATGGTTTTTTGGGCAGGTTTGGATAGGAGGACAACGTCAGACAGAAAGTTTCACTTAACGGCGAATTTGTCCGGAGCCGGGTCAAATCCTCTGCCCTCTCCAGCCTCTTCGTAGGTCACCCCGTCGCGGATGTGGTAGATCCGCTTAAAGGTCGGGATGATTTTCTCGTCATGGGTCACCACGATGACAGCGGTCTCGAATCGGTGGGCCATGTCATTTAGGATGCGGATCACCGCCAGTGCCCGCTCGCTGTCGAGAGGGGCGGTAGGCTCATCGGCGAGAATCACCGGGGGCCGGTTGACGAGCGCCCGGGCGATGGACACGCGCTGTTGCTCGCCACCGGAGAGTTGCGACGGCATGGCTTTGGCGCGATGCGCGACATCGAGCGCTTCGAGCAGTTCCACGGCCCGCTTGCGGGCTTCGTCATTGGGCACGCCGGCCAGCATGGGCAGCAGGGCGACGTTGTCGGTAACGTCGAGAAACGGGATCAGATAGGGAGCCTGAAACACGAAGCCAATCTTGTCCCGGCGCAG
>JBDKHE010000582.1:0-4281 GCA_039797805.1 Verrucomicrobiota bacterium | reverse complement strand
CCAGGGTTCGCAGATTGCCGGGCAAAAAAAGACCCGGCGGAGGCCGGGTCTTGGAAGTGAAGTGGAGCTTGGGTCAGGACTTGAATTCCTTGTTGATCCAGTCGCTCAGCAGGGCCTTGTCGTAGAAGAGCGGGTCATTGCGTCCGACGATGCTGATGTTGCTCATGAAGTTCATGTCGGAGAGCATGCGATCGCCCTCCTTGAGAACTTTGCCGTCGGCACCGATCAGTTTGAAGCTGAGTTTGATCCGCGGAATGAAGATATCCTTCACGACGCGCACCCGATCCATTGAAGGATCGCGGCCCGGAATGAAGTCTCCGGCCAGGTCGACATCGTTCACCGTGATCTCGAGTTTCTGTCCGGCGGCGAGTTGCTTGCCGGCTTTTTCCTGGAGATGCGTCTTCAGCACATCCAGATAGTACTCATCCGTGTCGCTGCCGAAGGCGGAACGAACATCGGTGAACTTATCTGGTTCATGGAAGGTGACCGAAACGTTGGATGACTTGGCATCAGCGGCGAAGGCGGAAATGGCGCTCACAGCCAGGGCCGCGGCAAGAAGGAGGCGTGGGGTGAATGTTTTCATGACGTTGTCTCTGACACAATTCTAGCCAAAGGGTGCCATAATTCCATCGCTTTTTCCTCCGATCAGCCGCGCTGCTTGCTGTCGATGATAAGGGTGACGGGCCCGTCATTGAGCAGCTGTACCTGCATCATGGCTCCAAATTCGCCGGTTTGCACAGGATATCCCAGCAAGGCAGTGATTTGCGCAACAAAACGGTCATAGAGGCCCCGGGCCTGCTCGGGACGGGCGGCGGCATTGAAGGAAGGGCGGGTACCCTTGGCTGTGCTGGCATGTAGGGTGAACTGGCTGACCACGAGCACGCCGCCGGCGATGTCGGTCACGGAGAGGTTCATCTGGCCAGTAGCGTCGGCAAATATCCGCAGCTTGGTCAGTTTTTCCGCCAGCCATTGTCCATCGGCTTCGGTGTCAGCGGTCTCGATTCCGACCAGAACCAGCAGGCCGCGGGCGATCTCTCCGGTAGTGCGCCCGTCAACCGAGACGCTGGCCGAGCTGACCCGTTGTATCACGAGACGCATGGGAGCAAAGTTTCAAGTAACAAGGATCAAGGATCAAGGGACAGGTAATCGGGGTGGCTACTGCGCCGGTTCCGGTCTGTTACTTGACCCTTGGGCCTTGGCACTTCCCGCAGGTTAGATCATCGGCTGGTGCGGCTCGACTTCGGCATCGTAGTCGACGCCGGGCAGGCCGAAACCGAACATCTTGAGAAACTCGGTCCGGTAACCGGCGATGTCGGTGAGTTCGGCCAGGTTCTCGGTGGTCACCTTCGGCCAGATCTCGGAAATGGCGTCCTGGATGGCGGGACGCATTTCCCAGTCGTCAACGCGCACGCGGCCCTCGGCGTCGAATTGGGGCTGAGTGTTGTTATACAGTTGGGTGGCGAAGAGGCGTTGAATCTGCTCGATGCACGATTCATGGGTGCCCGCCGCTTTCATGACCTTGTACAGGATGGAAATGTAGAGCGGAACGACGGGGATGGCCGAGCTGGCCTGCGTGACGAGCGCCTTGTTGACCGAGATGAAGGCGCGACCGCCGACGGTCGTTTGGAGTTTGGCGTCGATGGCCTTGGCCGCACGCTCGAGATCGATCTTGGCCCGACCAATCGTGCCGTCCTTGTAAATGGGCCAGGTATGGACCGGCCCGATGTAGGAGTAGGATACGGAAGTGGCTCCCGGGGCCAGCAACTTGGCGTCGCTGAGGGCCTGGATCCACATTTCCCAGTCTTCACCGCCCATGACCGCGAGGGTGTCGGCGATGCCGGCTTCGTCGGCGGGCTGGATGGTGACTTCGCTGACGATACCTTTGTCGGTGTCGACCGTCCGGTTGGTGTAAGGGGCCCCGATGGGTTGGAGGGTCGACTTGTGCACGACGCCGGTTTTCGGGTGTTGGCGGCGGGGCGAAGCGAGGGAATAGACCACGAGGTCAACCTGTCCGAGGTCGCGGGCAATGATCTCGAGGGCCTGTTTCTTGATATCGTCGGAAAAAGCATCGCCATTGATGTTGGCGGCATAGAGACCGGCGGCGCGGGCGGCCTTCGTGAAGGCGATGGAATTGTACCAGCCCGGCGTGGCGGGGCGGCCCTCCTCGGAGGGGCGTTCATAGAAGATGCCGACCGTGGCTGCGCCGGAGCCGAAGGCCGCGGTGATCCGTGACGAGAGGCCGAAACCGGTGGATGCCCCGATGACGAGGACCTTCTTCGGGCCGTTCTTGATCGGGCCCTTTGCTTTGACGTAGTCGATCTGCTGTTGAATGTGAGCAGCGCAGCCGGTGGGGTGGGCGGTCACGCAGACAAAGCCGCGAACCTTCGGTTTGATGATCATTGCCGGCGAATTCTTACGCCGGCCGGAGGGCTGACAAGAGCCAAGTTGCCTGATCTGAACCCGGAGAAACCGGGGAAAGACCCGGCCGGTATCAGGCCTAAATGCTTGGAATCTTGCCCAATAACACGATTGGACCCTCGGCCTTGGGGACGCCGCCTTTCTTTTCCAAGCTGATGGCAAAGGCGGCCACTTGCTTGATGGGCTGATCAGGCCGGAAGGAGAGAGCGACCCGACCATCGGCTGCCACATGGAAGACGCCACCGTTGACCGGGTTCGGGTAGGCCGGATCCACGACCCAGATCTGATAGTCCTGTTCGTCGGAGATGACGGGCAGGCCGTCAAAGGTCAGCAAGCCTGACTGCTGTTCAGGATCCCAGACGGCGATGGCTTGGGCTTCCCGCGTGTTGCCCGCCAGCGAGGCGAGAGCCGACACCTTCAAGCGGGCGAGGTCCTCAGAACGACGCAGCCGGGAGCCAAGGTCGTTGACCATGCGCTCAGCCACCAAGGTGCGTTCGGCCAGTTGGGCCTGCGCGCTGCGGTAAGCCACCTCGGCGAGCCTGCGTTCGGTTTGCTGGGCGGCGTTTTCTGAACGCAGTGAAATGTTTTGGACGGTCAGCCAAACGGCGGTAAGGGCAAACCCGGCGGCGGCCAGCCACGGGGCGAAACGCAAAAACGGAAAATCAATAACAGGGGCTTTGGGCGGCACTACCGCGGCGTTCAGAATCCGGGCCTTGAGCTCGGGCGGGGGCGTCTGGGCGGGGGCGGTCAGGGCCAGATGCGTGACCGTATTGTCGAACATGTGGCAAAGGGCTGCCAGCTCCGGTTTGGCGGCAATCTCGGCCTCGAAGTCGCGACGCTCGGCTTCGTCGAGGAGGCCAAGGGCGCGGAGCCCGGCCAGTTCCTGATGGAGCTCGGTGCTCATAGCCGGTGGGGAAGGCTTTCCTTCAGTTTGAGCAGGCCGCGCCGGATACGGGCCTTGATGGTGCCAAGCGGTTCGTTGAGTCGGGTGGCGATCTCCTGCTGGGTCAGACCGCTGAAGTAGGCAAATTCGATGGCCTGCTGTTGATCAGGGGGCAGTTCGTCCAAGGCTTGGCGGACGGCCTCGGCCTTTTCTCGCAACCAAAGAGAGCCGGCCGAATCAGCCGCCCCGGTCAGCGATGCCGGTTGCAAATCGGGGGCCGCGTTCGCCAGCAGCTCGCTCCGGCGCTGGCGCATCCGGATGCGATCGATGGCGCGGTTGCGGATCAGGGTAGCCGACCAGGAAAACACGCTGCCGCGGCTCGTGTCGTAGGTGTCCGCGGTTTGCCAAAGTTGGAGGAAGATGTCCTGGACGAGATCCTGTGATTCCGCCGCGTCTCCAAGCATGCGCATGGCCAACGAGTAAAGCGGGCCGGACAACTGGTCGTAGAGGGTGGAAAGGGCGGCTTTGTCTCCCTTGGCCATGGCGGCAATGAGGCGCGCCTGTTCCGCGCCCCGCTCCTCACTGCTGGTCTCGTTGGGAGCTCTCATGCGACTGCGACAGAAGGACTCGCGTCTGACCGGAGGCAAGACGGATATTCCGCATGAGAATTCACTGACGAGTAGCATTGCATAAGATACGGATGGGTCGGACGGTTGGATGCTATCGTTGCTATCAGCCTGGAGGTGGCAATCCCAATGCCGCTCACAAGACGGCCAGGCCGATGACCCCGAGCACGATAAGGATGGCGAGGATGGCGAGGATGGAGCGTTCCTGCTTGGTTAAGGCAAATGGCATGGTGTTCAAAGCCCGAGGCGGGCCAGTTGAGTGAGGATTTCCGCGGAGAGGGGATCTTGGGCGAGTTCGTTCCAGGGGCGGTTGCTGGAAATGCGGATGAAATACTGGCTGCCTTGTCGGGAGAA
>JBDKHE010000581.1:0-3759 GCA_039797805.1 Verrucomicrobiota bacterium | reverse complement strand
AACTTTTCTGCTCCGGTGCGGTGAAGCCGTTCCCGGTCTACATCGACAGCCCGATGGCCATCCAGGCGACGAAGATCTACGAGAACCATCCCGACCTGTTCGACGACGAGACGCGCACCCTCCAGCAGGCCTGCGAGATCGCCAGCGGCCACCGTTACCTCAAGACCACGGCCACTCCACGCGAGTCGATGGCGCTCAACCAGGCGCCGGGTCCCTGCCTCATCATGGCCGGCTCGGGCATGTGCACCGCCGGACGCATCTTGCATCATTTCAAACACAGCCTCTGGAAAGCCAACACCGCCGTCGTCATCGTCGGCTACCAGGGCGAGGGCACGCTCGGCCGTCAGCTGGTCGACGGCGCGAAGTCCGTCAAAATCTACGGTGAGCCCATCGCCGTGAAGGCGCAGATTCATACGCTGAACGGCTTCAGCGCCCATGCCGGCCAGACCGAGCTGATGAAGTGGCTCCGTCCCCTCGCCTCCTCCAAACCGATGGTCGTCCTCACGCACGGTGAGGCCCGCGGCCGCGAACCCCTCGCCGAGCTCATTCGCCAGCGTCACGGCATCAAGGCCCAGTTGCCGGTGCAGGGAGACGTGATCAAGCTCTGAGCCGCGCAGCTCCGCCGCGCGGCGGGCAGTCCCTTGTCCGCCGTAGCTGAACACGGCGGCGAAGCGACTCGCCGCTCCACCCGTCCTTGCCCCATCGGCCCAAACCTTTCGAGTTACCATCTCGAACAACTCGGAATGGTCGGGCCGCCAACACAGTGTTCGCGCGCCTGGCAACGCACTGTATCGGTCATGAGTTTCTGGCGGGTTGAATCAGACACCTTTGCCGCTTCACTACCCGACATGCCTGTTCACGCGCCCCTGATCGTTTTCGTCGCCGGTTACGGCAACTCCGGGCCGGGCCACTGGCAGCGTCGGTGGCATGAGTCCCGCCCCGGCAGCCTGTGGGTCGAACAAGACGATTGGGACCGGCCCGAGTGCACAGCGTGGATCGCGGGCATTGATCGCAAGGTGGCCACGCTGCCCGGCCCGGTTTTCTTTGTCACCCACAGCCTCGGCGGCCTCGCCGTGGCCGCGTGGAGCCGCACATCGGCGCGTGCCGTGGCGGGCGCCCTGCTGGTCGCCGTGCCCGATCCGGACCAAGCTGATTTTCCCAGCGCCATCCGCGGCTTCGGCTCCCCCGACATGAACCCGTTGCGTTTCCCGGCTGTGATGGTTGCCAGCTCCAACGATCCGTACATCACCGCCGCCCGCAGCGCCACCATCGCCGCGGCTTGGGGTGCATCTCTCGCCGACATCGGACCGCACGGTCACATCAATGCCGCCTCCAGTCTGGGCGACTGGCCCGACGGGCAGGCCTTGCTCGACCGGGCTCAGCGCGAGGCGATCGGCGCCTAGACGTCCGCAGGGGGGAACGCAGTCCCATCGTCAGGATTTCTCCTCGAACGCCGGCCGGTTTCCATGCACCGTTCCGGCCATGAAGGCCGCCTCACTCCTGCTCGCGCTGGTCTGCCTCGCCACCCTTTCAGGCAAGGACAAGATCCCGCCGGTCGTCGCCAACGAAAAGGTGCTCGTACTCGAGCCCTTCAAGGTCAACGAGAGCCCGCTGATCTCCTACGCCATCGACATCGCCGTCTATGCCGAACCCAAGACCAAGACCGTGACCCGCATCTTCATCACCCGGGTGCTCGAGGACACCGACGCCGCCCGCGCGGGACTCCAGCCCGGAGACGAAATCGTTTCCCTGGACGGTGTGCCGGTGAAGGGCATGGAAGCGCGCGTGGGCCCCGACAGCGCCCTCGGGCGGTTTCTGCTGAACCGCGATCACGGTGAGAAACTCAACTTCGAGATCATCACCCGCCGGACCGAGAAATTCACCCTGCGCGCCCAACGCGGCATCCCGGGGATCTCGCGCTGAACTCGGGGGCGGGCAGAAGCCTTCCGAGCTGCGCCAGCGTGTAACCACCCCGGTGCGGCCACGTCTCACTCGTATGGACCGACTGCTTGCTTCCACCCTCTGTTTGTTCGTCCTCGCGGCGGCGCCGTTGCCCGCCCACCCCGATCATAATGCCACGCAGAGAACCGAAGTCACTCCGGTGCCCGCCACTGAGGCGCCGCCGGCAAAGAGCGAGGTGGTCATCACGCTCAAGGATAACCAACGCATCATCGTGGCCAACGGCCTGCCCGATCATCCGACCGGCCGCTTTCCCAATCGCGACAATCCCAACGGCATCCGCGCCCAACACTACCGTTACACCATGCCGGCCCACCCGGTGCCCAACCCCGTGGCCACGCCCCTCGTGCGCCAGCCCTTCGGCATCGCGGTCAATGGCGTGCTCTTCGATCCCGGCACCGCCGAGATGTGGCACAACGATCGCGACTCCGGCTGGCACTACGACGCCAAGGGCGGGGCCTTTTCCCTCGGGCTCGACACCAACAACGCCCACGTCCAACCCAACGGGGCTTACCACTACCACGGAGTGCCGACCGATCTGCTGAAACAGCTCTCGGCCGGCCACGAACAAATGACCTTGGTCGGCTGGGCGGCGGACGGCTTTCCCATCTACGCACTCTGGGGCCACCGCGATGCGAACGACGCCGGCAGCCCGGTCGTCAAACTGCGCTCGAGCTACCGCCTCAAGAGCGGACACCGCCCCACGGCGAACGACCAGCCCGGCGGCACCTACGACGGCAGCTTTGTGGAAGACTTCGACTACGTCGCGGGCAGCGGCGATCTCGACGAGTGCAGCGGCCGGACCGGCGTGACGCCTGAGTTTCCGGAGGGCACCTACTACTATGTGCTCACCGAGGACTTTCCCTTTGTGCCCCGCGCCTTTCGCGGCACCCCGGACGCGAGTTTCGCCCGACGCGGTGGTCCCGGCCGGCCCGATGGCCCCGAAGGCCGCCGCGAGCGCCCACCTCAAAGGAATTGAACAGCGAACCCGGTCCCTCGGGACATCCGAAAGGGATCAGCGAGTCCTTGGTGGCCAATTCACCAACTTCGTCACAACCTGACCGCATGCGCCTCGAGCGGCTCCAGTCCTTCGCCCTTTCGCTGCCCCACACCACGGTCGTCAAGCAATGGGGCGAGTGCCTCGTGCACAAGGTCGCGGCCAAGATGTTTTTGATCCTCGTGCTCGACGGCGGCGTCATCGAAGGCGTGATCTTCAAGTGCACGCCGGAGGAATTCGACGAGCTGACGGATAGCGACGGCATCATCCAGGCTCCCTACTGCGCCAAGCGGATGTGGGTGAAAGTGCTGGACCTCGCCGCTCTGCCTGAAGCGGAACTCAAGACCCGGATCCGCCACAGCTACGACCTCGTCACCGCCGGGCTGCCCAAAAAGACCCAACGGGAACTGGGTCTGTTCCCGCAAGCTCACCCTCTTCGTTGAGTCGCGGACCGTGATCACTCCCAGAAAAGCTGCGTCACGGTTTGCACCGCTTCCTGTTCGTCTTCACCCACGGCCTCGACATCGAGGGGTGTTCCCATGGTGGCACACAGGGCCAGCACGCTGAGGATGCTCCGCAGATCGGCGATCCGTTCCCCGCATTTTAGAAAAATCCTGGCCTGAAACGGCTGGGCCACCTTCACCAGCCGCACAGCTTGTCGCAGGTGCAGGCCTTCGCTCCAGGGAACCGTGACCTTGGCATGCTTCATCCCGCAGTATGACCGAGATGACCGGACTTGGTTCACAATTTTCGTCCGTGGTCGCGCTTTCAGTCACGGCTCTGGAGCGATGTTTTATCCTGAA
>JBDKHE010000580.1:0-5724 GCA_039797805.1 Verrucomicrobiota bacterium | reverse complement strand
CATAGCCGGCCCGCAGCGGGGCCTCGGTGAAGATCACCGGGGTCTCATAGGGCGACTTCGCGGGCTTGAGCAGAATGTTGTCGGTGCGGCAGAGCGAGAGCGTGTCGCCGTTGAAGCCATAGCCCAGCGGGTGCGTGGTGTCGATCGAGGCCGTGAAGATCGCTCCCGCCACTTTCTTCAGGGCCGCGAGATCCGCCGACTGGCCGTAGGGCTGGCGCACCACGGCGGCAGATTTCACCGGCTCGGCCTTCGTGGTCTCGGTTTTGTTTTTCGCGGAAACCTTTTCCTCCGTCCCGGCAAACTCCAGTGACGCCAGCTCCTTCCGGGCCGCCCAGTTCAGGGACCTGCCCATCAGGAGCAACGTGCCTCCGTCCTGCACCCAGCGCTTCAAGGAGGCGACGGTGGACTCGCTGACGGCCGCCTCATAGAGTCCGTCGACCAGGCAGATGACGTTGTAGCGGCTCAAATCAGCCCGGCTGAGCTGGGCCACATCCAGCAAGGTGGGCGTGAGTCCCACCCGTTGATCGAGGACATACCAGGCCGCGCCACTATCCTGCGCGTCCACGCCCTGGCCCGTGATGAGGGCAACCTTGGGCAACTCCAGCGGACGGAATGACGCGCTGCCAAAATCCACCCCCGCCGGCGTCAGCCCCGTGGCGCAACCCAGCACCGTCAACCCGTCTTCCTGCACGATCGTCGCGATCACCGAGCCGATCAGCGCAGCCTTTTCCGGTTGCACGCCCACCGGGACCAGCACGGCGCCCGCCTGGAAGGACATCCGGGTGCCATCGGCGCCCACCGCCTCGATGGGCGGGCCGGAAAGTCCGCGCACCAGCACGCCCGCCTTTTGCAGGCGCAGCAGCGCGCGCGGGGCATGGTAACTGTTCCAGTTGAAAAGATACGCGTAGTCGCTGGGCCCGCCAACCAACCGGCCGGGGCTTGGGGCCACCTTTCCGATCAACGCGGCGCCCGTAGCGGGAGCCGCATCGAGCGCGGCGAAGGGCAGGTTGTAGGCCATGGCGAGATTCCACGCCGAGACGTCGTAGAACGCGTTGTTCTCAAACTGGGTCCGCTCCGTGAAGATCTCGGTGATGAGGCGGTATTGCCCCTGGTCCGCGGGCACCACCCAGGCGGCGCCGGGCTTGAAGGTCTGACCCGCCACCGTGACGGCCTTGGCCAGCGGCCGCACCTCGATGTGATGCAGCGCCAGCAGATCGACCAGCGCCTGCACGCGGACCGGATCGTTGTCATCGCCAAACACGTAGGCGCGCACGGGCGACTTGGCCGCCAGCGCCGCGGTCTCGGCCGGGAAATCCCGCTGCAGGGCCAGCAGCTCCGTGCGCAACGCGATCGCCGCCTCCAGCGAGCTCAACGACGTGAGCACCTGGTTGCGGATGGCGTAGGCGAAGGTCAGCGTGCCGCTCTCGTTCTCCATCAGGTGGCCACGCGCGCTGGCCTGCTCGAACAGGATGCCGATCGAACCGTGCAGATCGGGATAGGTGGAACCCTTGCCCGGATAGAAATCGTCGTAGCCCTGCTCGCTGAAATAAAGCGCGCCCTGCCGGTCGAGCGCGCGCTGATGGAAGGCGGCGATCTTGTGCGTCAGTTCCAGCACCTTGGCCGGCGAGCTGGGGTTGTTCCGCCCCTCGGCGCCCGGCTGAAAAAAGAAACTGGTGCTGCTGGCCATCTCGTGATGATCCGTCAGGACATTGGGCCGCCAGCGGTGGAACAGCTCGGCCCGGGCGCGCGCCTCGGGATGGACGAGCGGCAGCCAGTCGCGGTTGGGATCGAACCAGTAGTGGTTGTAACGCCCGCCGGGCCAGGCCTCGTTGTGCTCGCGGTCGGACGGATCGGCGGAGGGCGCGGAGAGTGACTTGTGCTGGTTGAACCACTGCGCCGCGCGGTCACCGCCGTCGGGATTGCGCTGCGCCTCGATCAAGATCACGGCCTGCTGCAGCTGCTGCGTGATGACCGGTCCGCGCGCCGCCGCCAGATGATAGACGTAGACCACCATCGCATTCACCCCGCTCGGCTCGTTGCCATGGATGCTGTAACCCTGGTTGATCACCACCGGCATGGCCGCCAGGTCGGGACTGGACTTGCGGGACGGATCCAACAGCGCCAGGTGCGCGAGCCGGATTTTCTCGAGATTGCGATGGTTCTCGGGCGACGTGATCGTGAGCAGCACGAGCGGCTTGTGCTCGTGCGAATAGCCCATGATCTCGAACTTCACGCGGTCCGGCGCGACGGCCGCCACCGCCTGCAAGTAGGCCACGACCTGGTCGCTGCGCAGGTGCCAGTCCCCCGGCTGCCAGCCAAGAAATTGCTCCGGCGTGGGCACCTTCGGATCATAGTCCGTGCCCGCCGACAGGTAGTAATCCAAGGAGACGCCTCCGGCGACCAGGGAGGTGAACAGACAGAGCGGAGCCAGCAGCCCAACGGCCAGTTTGCGGATGAACATGGCGCAAAACTTGGTCCGGTTCGCGATACGGGCCAACCTCAATTCTTGGCGTATATCTACGCCATCGCATTCACGGCCGGTGGCGGGCCGCCATCCCGGAGAACGGTCTCGCCCGGACGCCCCGCGCTGCTAACTTGCCCGCATGATCACCCCTGCGCCCACGCCCCAGGAAAAAGCGCTTAAACGCGTGCTGACCATTTCCCGTCTCAACGGCTGGAGCGTGGCCGTCGTGGCCACGCTGGGCACCTTGGTGACCCTGTTGCTCGGTGACCTGACCGGCACGCTCGTCGGCTTGGTGGCCATCACCTCGGGCGTGATGGAAATCCGCGGCCTCGGCAAGCTGCAGCGCAAGGACGCATCGGGCATGACCCTGCTCGTGCGCTCGCAGTTGCTGCTCCTCGGCGTCCTCCTCGCCTACTGCGCAATCAGGCTCGGCAGCTTCGACGGGGAAACCGCCATGGCCAATCTCACCCCCGACATGGAAGCGATATTGAAGGAAGCCGGCCTGGGGCGCGGTGACATTCTGCCGCTGGTAAGCCTGGCCTACTATGCCACCTACGGAGCGGTCGCCGCCACCTGCCTCATCTACCAGGGCGGCCTGGCGCTGTATTACTCGAGGAAGAGAGAGCCAGTAACCCAGGTGCTTACAGGCAACCCAGCCAACTGAGCGTCGCCTCCCTCTGAGCACGAAGGGCGAGTCGTCCCGACAAGTCCAGGACCCCGAGCCGGTCGAGGGGTTGATCCGCCGCTGTCGGTCAGGAGACCGACCCTCCACCTTTAAATGCGCAGCCAAAACCTCAGCCCCAAGCCGCTTGCGTAGGCGTCCAACCCGGTTAACCTGACCCGCAATGTCCAAGGAACGCTACATCGCGGCCAAACAGAAGTGGGCCGAAAAACAAAAGGCGCAGGGTTTCAAGCCGCGCGAGGTCGCGGCCCACGACCGCCTGCCACCCGGCCAGAAACTCACCACCGGCTTTCCCGTGCTCGATCTCGGCGTGCAGCCCGAGGTCCCGCTGGCCGACTGGTCGCTTACGTTGGATGGTCTGGTCGAAAAGCCCGTCACGCTCAACTGGTCGCAATTCTCCGCCCAGCCCCAGGTCACCGACGTGAGCGATTTCCACTGCGTGACCACGTGGAGCAAATACGACTGTCGCTGGAGCGGGGTGGCCTTCACCACCCTTTTCGAACTCGCCCAGCCAAAGCCCGAGGCCAAGTACGTCTATTTCACCAGCTACGACGGTTATTCGACCAACGTTCCGCTGGAGCACTGCCTCGACGACGATGTCCTCATCGCGACCCAGTTCGACGGCGCCCCGGTCACCCGCGAACACGGCGGCCCGGCGCGCGTCATCATCCCCAAGCTCTACGCTTGGAAAGGCGCCAAGTTCGTGAAGACAATCACCTTCCTCGCCGAGGATCGTCTCGGCTTCTGGGAAGTCCGGGGCTACCACAACATCGGTGACCCGTGGAAGGAAGAGCGCTACGCGTGATCTCTCTTTCACGCTCTTTCACCTAATCTTTCTCTTTCTCCCTGCCGGAACATCCGCCCCGGATCCGCTGTAACAAGGAGCGAGAATCTCCCTCCCATGCCCTCCGCCTTTTTTCCCCAGGATATCATCATCAAGAAACGCGACGGCGGCGTCCTGACCCGCGAGGAGATCACCTTCTTCGCCCGCGGCGTGACCGACGGGAGTTTTGCTGATTACCAGGCCACCGCCCTGCTCATGGCCATCTTCTGGCGCGGCATGACCGCGCAGGAGACCGCCTGGCTGACCGACGCCATGCTCCATTCCGGCGAGGTCATCGACCTGAAGGACATACCCGGCGCCAAGGTCGACAAACACTCCACCGGCGGGGTCGGCGACAAGGTGTCCCTTATCCTCGCCCCGCTCGCCGCCGCCTGCGGCCTGAAGGTCCCGATGATGAGCGGGCGCGGTCTCGGCCACACCGGCGGCACCCTCGACAAGCTCGAGGCGATCCCCGGTTTCAAGGTCCAGCTCAGTGTGCCTGAGTTTCGGGACATCCTGCAACGCACCGGCCTCGCGATGATCGGCCAGACCCCGCAGGTCGTCCCGGCCGACCGCAAGCTTTACTCGCTCCGTGACGTCACCGGCACCGTCGAGTGCATCCCGCTCATCTGCGCCAGCATCATGAGTAAGAAGCTCGCCGAAGGCATCGACTCCCTCGTGCTCGACGTGAAGTTCGGCAAGGGCGCGTTCATGAAGACCAAGGAAGCGGCCCTGGAACTTGCCCGGGCCATGGTCGAGACCGGGCGGGCCGCCGGCAAACCAGTGCGGGCCCAGCTCACCGCCATGAACCAGCCCCTCGGTTGCGCCGCCGGCCACAGCACCGAGGTCATCGAGTCCATCGAGTGCCTCAAGGGCCGCGGCCCGGCCGACTTGATGGAGGTCACCTACGCCCTCACCGGCCACATGCTGATCCTCGGCGGCCTCGCCACGGACGAGACCGATGCCCGGAGAAAGATGGTGGCCGCGATTGCCGACGGCTCTGCCCTGGAGAAATTCCGTCAGATGTGCGCCGCGCAAGGCGGCGACCCGCGGGTCGTGGACAATTACAACCTGCTGCCCAAGGCGGAACTGTTCATCGCCGTCAAAACCCCGGCGGACGCCAAGGGCTACGTCAGCGCCGTCGACGCGCTCAAATGCGGACACGCCGTCATGGCCCTCGGCGGCGGTCGCGCTGCCGTCACCGACAAGATCGACCACGCCGTCGGCATCACCGAACTCATCAAGGTCGGCGAAATGATCGGCCCCGGCACGGTGCTCTGCACCCTGCACGCCAACGACGCCGCCCAAGCCACCCGCGCCGAGGCCCTCATCCGCGAAGCCATCCAATTCAGCCCGACCCCGGTCAAGCCCGAGCGCCTCATCCAGGATTTGATTGAGTGATGGGCTTTGGCCTTCGGCCGCGCCCAAGGGCTGATAGGTTTAAAACTGGCCCGAAATCGGGCACAAAAAAGTCCGCTGGCGGTGAGGCCAACGGACTTTTTGTAAATGGTGCCCAAGGGGGGACTGGGATGCCCGGGCGTAGAGGGAGGGAGCTCGGAAGTTGAGGCGACTTAGGGTGTTAATAGTGGTTTTAGGACTGCACTTCCCTGCACTTTTTACTTCCGGCGGGGCAGTTACGGCACACTGAATCTTCCGGTTCACCGGCGCCGGCGCGGAGGTTATAGATCATACTTTTCCCGAAAAAAAGCATAGGCTGCGTTGATCTCCACCATACGCTCGTGAGCAGCCCTCTGC
>JBDKHE010000579.1:0-4577 GCA_039797805.1 Verrucomicrobiota bacterium | reverse complement strand
AAAAGAAGTTTCGCGAGGACCTTTACTATCGCCTGAACGTCGTGCGCGTGAAGCTGCCCCCGTTGCGCGAGCGCACGGAGGACGTGCTCCAGATCGTCGACTTCTTTGTGCAGAATCTGGCCAAGGCCAAGAAAGTGCGGGCCCGCAAGGTCGCGCCCGAAGCCCTCGCTCTGCTCGCGGCCTACCCGTGGCCGGGCAATGTGCGTGAACTGGAGAATGTCGTCTACCGCAGCGCCGTGGCGGCCACCGGCGACACCATTCTGCCCAAGGATCTGCCTGATGAAGTGCGCGAGCCGAAGCTCGCCGGCGCGGCCGGTGAAGCGTTGGAACCCTTATATGACCGGCTGGCCAAGGCTCTGATCGCCCAGCATCCGGGCGAGGAAATGGCGACCCTGCAGACCGCCATGTCTTCGCGCCTGCCTGAGGCGGCGATCACGAAGCCGGCGGCCAAGAAGCGGGCCAAGAAGTAAGGGTCTTCGAAGGGTAGGGGCACGCCTCCGAGATCGTTTCGTTTGGCAAGCCCCTGTAGCTGCGCGCGCCAACCCTGATCATGTCGCGAGCACGCTCGCGCCCACAGGCTCACAGAATCGTGCGTAACTTTTTCGCAGCCGACCCTTACTTCTTATCGCCGTAACCCTTCGGTCGGGCCTGGTGCCAGTGCCACGCCGTGGCGATGATTGGCTCGATGGTCTGGAACTTGGGGGTCCAGCCGAGCTCGCGCTTTGCCTTGCTGGCATTGGCGTAAAGCGCAGGCGGATCACCGGCCCGACGCGGGGCAAAGTTCGCCGGGACCTTGAGTCCGGAGACCTTCTCCACCGCGCGGATCACCTCGAGCACCGAAGTGGGGGTGCCGGTACCGAGGTTGTAGAAGTGCTGCGCGCCCGGTTTGGCCAGCAGGTCGAAGGCCGCGATGTGCGCCCGACTGAGATCATCCACGTGCACATAATCCCGCAGGCAGGTGCCGTCCGGGGTGGGGTAGTCGTTGCCGAAGATCTGCAGCGCCGGACGCAGCCCTTGGGCGGCGCCGATGGCCAGCGGAATGAGGTGGGATTCCGGGTCGTGATCCTCGCCGATCGCGCCGTCTTCCGCGGCGCCCGCCGCGTTGAAATAGCGGAAGGCGGCAAAACTCAGGCCCGTGGCGGGCGCGAGCGCCTTGAGCATGTTTTCCACGTCGAGCTTGGTCTGGCCGTAGGGATTGATGGGCTTCTGGACGAGCTCCTCGGTGATCGGCATCTTTTCGGGAATGCCGTAGGTGGCGCAGGTGGATGAGAAGACGAATTTCTTGATCCCCTGGCGAAGCATGGAATCCAGCAGGGTGAGCGTGGCCGCCACGTTGTTGTGATAATACTTCAGCGGATCCGTCACCGACTCGCCGACGTAGGCAAAGGCGGCGAAATGCATCACGACCGCGGGCTTTTCCTCGGCCAACACCCGGTCAACGGCAGCCTTGTCCGCCAGATTGATGTCGTGCAGGCGCACCGATGGCGCGACCGCGGCGCGGTGACCATAGACGAGGTTGTCGACCACGACGGGCGTATGCCCGGCGGCAACCAGTTGCCGCACACAATGACTGCCGATATAGCCCGCACCGCCCGCAACGAGTACTTTCATGGGGAGACAGTTATTGATTTTAACTTTCCCATGGCTAGGCAATTCTGTTCACACGTTCAAATCGCCGCATGAAGCACACCCGCATCGTCATCACTGGAATCGGTCTCACCGCCCCGAACGGCAATAATCTGGCTGAATTCCGGCAGAACCTCCTCAACGGAGTTTCGGGCATCGGCATGACGGAAGTCCGGTACATGGGCCAGTGGCCCGCGGGTCTGTGCAAATTTGACCCGCTGAAGCACCAGAAGAAGAAGGATGTCCGGATCGGCACGCGCGCCGGCAGCATCAGCATCTACTGCGCCCGGGAAGCGGTGGCGGATTCGGGAATTGCCCTGGAGGCGCGGGACAAGAGCCGCATCGGCGTCTACCTCGGCATCACCGAGCACGGCAATGTCGAGACCGAGAACGAGGTCTACAACATCTCCCAGTTCAAGTACGACACGAAGTTCTGGACGCATCATCACAACCCGCGGACCGTGGCCAACAGCCCGGCTGGGGAGGTTTCGCTCAACCTCGGCACCACCGGTCCGGCGTACACCATCGGCGCGGCCTGCGCGGCCGGCAACATGGGCTTGATCCACGCGGCCCAGATGCTGCGCCTCGACGAGGTGGACCTGGCGATCGCCGGTGGGGTGAGCGAAAGCCCGCAGACCTTTGGCATTTTCGCTGGTTTCAAGAGCCAGAACGCGCTGGCCAGCCATGCCGACCCGACCAAGGCCAGCCGTCCGTTCGACAAGGCCCGCAATGGCATCGTGATTTCCGAGGGAGGTTGCATTTACACCCTCGAACGCCTGGACGATGCGCTGGCCCGGGGGGCGAAGATCTACGGCGAAATTGCCGGCTATTGCGTGAACTCGGATGCCACGGACTACGTGCTGCCCAATCCGGAGCGTCAGGCCCAGTGCGTCGAAAAGGCGCTCATCAACGCCCGCATGACCGTGGACGACATCGACATCGTCAACACCCACGCGACCTCGACCCCTCAGGGCGACATCCAGGAATGTCACGCCATCGCCGCTGCTTTCAGCAAACGCAAGGAACCCGCCGCCATCAACAATACCAAGAGCTTCATCGGCCACTGCATGGGAGCCGCCGGCGCCCTGGAACTCGCAGGCAACCTGCCCAGCTTCGACGACCTCGTGGTGCACCCGACCATCAATGTCGATGAGCTTGACCCGCAGTGCGATATCCCTGGATTGGTCATCAACCAACCCCGGTCAGTTAAACGGGTTGACGCCATCCTTAATAATTCCTTTGGTATGTTAGGAATTAACTCCACCCTAATCATTAAGCGCTACCGCACCTGACACCCGACAAACCATGACGAAAGAAGAATGCCGCAAGCTGGTCATCGATATCATCTCCGACATCGCGCCTGATGAGGACGTGACCACCGTGAAGCCTGATGTGCGCCTCCGCGACCAGCTGCAGCTCGATTCCATGGACTTCTTGGACATCGTCATGGAGTTGCGCAAGCGTCATGGCATCGAGGTTCCCGAGGCTGACTACATGCAGCTCGCGTCCCTCGACAGCTGCGCCGAGTACCTGACCCCGAAGTTTCAGGCCAAAGCCTGAAGCCGGGTTTGATCAATTTTCCGGGCGGGATCGCTGATCCCGCCTTTTTCATGCCGGCTTGCAGGGGCAATCCCTTCAACCAAGGTTTTCACCGTTAATGAAAGAATCCCATTACGACGCAGTCATCATCGGAGCCGGCATGTCCGGTCTGGCTGCGGGCATCCGGTTGGCGCACTTCGGGAAGAAAGTCTGCATTTTCGAGCGCCACAACGCCCCGGGCGGCCTGAACAGTTTCTATAGCATTGCCGGCCGGAAGTACGATGTCGGCCTGCATGCGATGACCAACTTTGTGCCGCCCGGAGTGAAAGGCACGCCGCTGGGCAAGTTGCTGCGACAGTTGCGCATCGACCGCGAGGAGTTCGCCTTGTGTCCGCAAAAGCGCTCGCGCGTGGCGTTTCGCGACTGCGAACTGCAGTTCACGAACGATTTTGCCATCCTCGATGCCGAGGTGGCGGCCAAGTTTCCGCACGAGGCCGACGGCTGGCGGTCCCTGGTGCAATTGGTCCGCACCTACGACGACGTGGCGTTGGACGCCAAACCGGTCTCGGCGCGGGAAATCGTCGGCCAGCACCTGCGCGACCCGCTGTTGATCGACCTGCTGTTTTGCCCGGTGATGTACTATGGCAGCGCCCAGGAGCGGGACATGGAGTTCGGCCAGTTTGTGATCATGTTCAAGGCGCTCTATCTCGAGGGCTTTGCGCGTCCGTTGGACGGCGTACGGGTGATCCTCCGCGTTCTGCTCGAGAAATACCGGCAAGCCGGCGGCGAGCGACGCATGAAGTGCGGCGTGGCCCGGATCGTCGAGCGCGAGGGCAGGGTGGCCGTGCTCCAGTTGGACGATGGCAGCGAGGTCACGGCTGATCATGTCATCTCCTCCATCGGGTATCCGGAGACCATGCGGGCGTGCGAGCCTTCGCATGAGGCCGAAGCCGAGGCCAACACCGGCGCCCTCTCGTTTGTGGAGACCATTTCCGTCTTCAAGCAGCCACCGGCCGCGTGGGGCTGGGGTGACGACACCATCGTGTTCTTCAATGACTCGGACCGGTTTGACTACACCCGGGCCGCCGACCTGGTTGATCCCCGCAGCGGCGTCATCTGTTTTCCCAATAATTTTGACTATGCAGGGGAAGGGCTCGCCGAGGGATTTCTCCGAGTGACCTGCCTGGCGAATTACGAAAAATGGGCCGGTTTGGCCGAGCCCGAATACCAGGCCGCGAAAGCCGCCTGGCTGCAGAACATGCAACGCGGTGCCCGACGTTTTCTGCCTCCGGTCGAGGACGCCGTGCTGGCCGAAAACCTGGTGACCACCGACATGTTTACCCCGCGGACCGTGCGGAAGTTCACCGGCCATCTCAACGGGGCGATCTACGGCGCCCCGCACAAGGTGAAGG
>JBDKHE010000578.1:0-2684 GCA_039797805.1 Verrucomicrobiota bacterium | reverse complement strand
GATCACCAGGCCCTGGCTGGGGGACTGGAGCTGGAGGGTGAGCTCGCGACCGGACTCGATGTCACGGTTACCAGCGAGGGGAATGCTGATCCGTGCCTCGGTCTGACCGGCTCCGAAGGTGACGGTGCCGGTGAGCGCGCCATCGGCCAACTGGGCGGCATCGATGCCGCTGAGCGTCCATTGGGCTGACGCCGGGGTGAAGGGGTTATCACGAGTGACCACGAACACCAGCACGCCGGCGCTGCCGGCATCGCCTTCGATGACCTGGGCCTGGGCAGCGCTGACGCTGGCGTGGCTTTCGGGGAGGGTGGCGGGGGGCGTGGCTTCGTTGCCGCCGGGGTTCGTGGGGGTGACGGCGGGAGCGCCGCCTATGCCGGAGAACAGGCTGCCGCCGATGGAGCCACCGTCCCCGGCGCTGAAGGTGGCAAACACGCCCAGTCCGCCGCCCGTGACCCCGCCGGTCCCCTGGTTGGCGAGGCCGCTGCCGGTGCCGGAGCTGCTGCCTCCCAGTACCCCCGGATTCATCCCGTCGAGAGTGAGGACGGACAGCTCGGTAGGTGTGCCGGGCCGCGGTAAGCCGTTGCCTGTGGCGTCGCCTGTGAGCTGGGTCCGTTCCGGGGGGGGAGGGGTTGACTGGGTGTTGCTGCCCTCGCCGGTGAGGCCGGTGATCTCCGGGCGGTAGGTGCTGTCGAGCGGAGGGGGAGGGGCGAACTGACTGCCCCGCGGGCTGCTGCCCTGTCCGGGATCGAACGGACTGCCCTGAGCACTGAAGCCGTCTCCTGGATTGCTGCCGGTAATGCGCGCGCCATCACCACCCTGCAGTAACGAAGGCTGATAGTCACCCAGTAAGTTGCGGGCGATCTCCAGGGGGTTGGAGAGGCCGCTGGAATTCCGGCTTTCGGTGGAGAGCAGGATCTGCTGGGACATGTCCCTGGCCACGGTCGGGCTCAGGCCTCCCTTGATGAGGGCCGCCTCGGCGCGGGCAATGGCCTGTTCGAGCGAGGCAACACCTTGTTGTGGCCGCCCGGCAAGAAAGTCCGTGACGATCTGGATGGCGCGGGCGAGGGTGTCGATCTGGATGTTGGTCTGTTCAGCCATTTCCTGTTACTCCTGAGACAGCATCACGCCCGCTGACGAGGGCCTGGTCTGCGGGCGTGAATGTGGCGGTCTGGAAAATCCGGGGTGTTCTTCGTGGCTTGCCCGAGCCGGGGATTGGGCAAGCCTGGGCGAATGTGCTCGGCTCAGTTGACGGAAGACATCTTGAAAGCGCCGTCGGTGGTGAAGGGCAGGAGCTTCTCGGCCGGGATCACCACGCCCGGGGCACGCACAACCTCTGGCTTGAGCCCACCCATCGCGCGGAGCAGCCGGTAGGCGGCAATCACCTCGTCCACCCGGGCCGCTGCGGCATCGCTCTGGGCGTTGATGAGGGCGACCTCTCCGTTCAGCAGGTCGAGGAGGGAGCGGCGACCAAGTTCGCGTTCCTTGCGCGCCAGATCCAGGAAGTTTCCCGAGATCTGAGCCTGATTGATCAGGTAGTTGGTGCGCTCCCGGGCCGTCTGCCAGCCGACCCATGCGTTGCGTCCTTCTTCAAGGGCCTGGATGCGAACGTAAGCAGCCTTCTCGCGGGCCGAGATCACGGACTGATCCGCCGCCTCGGTGACTCGGGCGGCCTTCATGCCCAGATCGAATGCCCAGTCGAAGCGGACCATAGCCTTGGTGTCGTCGCGGTCGCCCTTGATGCCGTCGTAGTCCTTGTAGTGGATTTGGTTGAGCTGCAGGGCGAGGCGCGGCATCAGCTCCCGGGCGCGCTGCACGTCGCGTTCGGCCAGGGTCACTTCAGCACGTCCGTCGGCGGCGACCACGTCGGGGTTCTGTTCATTGATGATTTCGGTGATCTCTGCTTCAGAGCGCGGCAGGAGGGATTCGGGAATGCTCACTGCCTGGAGGCTGCTGATGTCGACGGGTGCCTCACCGAACACGGCACGGAAACGGTTGCTAGCCTCTCTCATGCGGCTCTCGGCGATCACGCGGCGGGCCTCTGCACCGGCGAGCTGAGCCTTGGCCTGCAGGACATCGGTGGCGTAGCCCCGGCCTGCTTCCATGCGGGCGCTTTCCAGGGAGGTCTGACGCTTGATGTTGGATTCGGATTGCTGCGCATAGCGCAGGCTGCGATCGGCGCGAATCACCTGCAACTGGGCTTCGATGGCGGCGAGGACCAGATTCTGGCGCTGGAGCTCGCGCTCCTTGCCTTCCTTGCTGAGAACGGTCTCGGCAGCCTCGACGCGCCGGTTGGTCTGACCGAAATCGGTGATGAGCTGGTTGAGGCCGACGTTCACATCGGACGGATCGAAGTTGCCCTTGGTGCCGATGTCCCGGTTTATGTGCTGTTTGCCGATGCCGGCGCCGACGGTCAGCTTGGGGAAGTAGGCGGTCCTTTCGACCGCTACCTGTGCACCGGCGGTCGCCACGTCGGCATCTACCATTTTCATCAGGCGGTGCTCCTTGAGCACCTGGTCGAGCTTGTCGGCAAAGTTGTCGGCTGCGAAGGCGCCGGCGCAGACAGCTGTGCCGCCGATTGCCAGCGCAATGTTGATGAGCAGCCTGTTGGTACGAAGAATGATGCGAGCCTTGCCGATAGCCATGATGTCTCCCAAATGTATTTATCTTGTTGCGAGTCTGGAAAT
>JBDKHE010000577.1:0-2787 GCA_039797805.1 Verrucomicrobiota bacterium | reverse complement strand
GGCCGCATGTGGGCCGCCATGAGCGGAGTGCATGACCTGCCCCGAGAAAAGATGTGGCGACGCCGCGACCCCACCGCCTTCAATGGCGGCATCCTGCGGTCTGACGACTCAGGCAAAACCTGGACCACCGGCCGTCTGGAGGTGGGAGAAGCTGCGGTGACCCACCTTCTCGTGGACCCCGACAGCCCCGACGACAACCGCACCCTCTATGCCTGTGCATTCGGCCACGGGGTGCTAAAATCAACTGACGGCGGGAAGCATTGGGTGAGAAAAAACAACGGCATCACGCAGAGTAATCCCCTTGCTTGGCGCATTTACCAGCGAACGAGCGACCGGACGCTATTCTTGATCCTCGTGCGTCGCAGCTACGACTTGCCGGGCGGCAATGAGACAGACGGCGCGATTTACCGCTCCGACGACGGGGCCGAGTCCTGGCACCCGCTTCCCCTCCCCGTCGGAGCAAACGGCCCAACCAGCCTCAGTGTCGAAAGCGTGGTCGATGGCACCCTGCTACTCTCCACCTGGGGAAGAAAATCCACCAATCCGATCCATTCTGACACCGCTGGCGGCATTTTTATCTCGCAGGACGACGGACGCTCTTGGCAGGCAGCCCTGGAAGGCGACCCACACATCTACGAGATCACTTATGATGATCGGAGTCGCACTCATTATGCCTGCGGTTTCAACGCCTCGGCATATCTGTCCACGAACAACGGCCACGACTGGCGACGCATCGAGGGCTACGACTTCAAGTGGGGCAAGCGTGTGGACATCGATCCATTGAACGCGGCTCTGGTCTACATCAGCACTTACGGTGGCGGTGTCTGGCACGGACCGGCCGTGGCAAGTCCGCCTGCATCCACTGACCAACCCCAGCCGCCAGCCCGCTAGATCGGTCTCCCCTCTTCATGGCAGCATTCTCATCCCCTTCCGCTACCAAGCCGGCCTACGGGCATTTTTCCCCCGATGGCTTGGAATATGTCATCACGACACCCTGCGCCCCGCCAAGGGCTCAGGTCAACTATCTCTGGAATGATACGCTGATATCCAGCCTCAACCAGTTCGGCACCGGCGACGGGGTGTTCAACAATCAAACCCTGACCTACAACCATCCGCAGGGCCGCGTTCGCCTCATCAGGGATGGCCGTCGCTACTTTTACCTGCGGGACAACGCCACGGGTGAATACTGGAACTCTGGGCTTTTTCCGGTCAGCCCGCCCGGCGCCCGTCTCACCACACAGGTCGGCCTTGGTTACTCGCGCTTTGAATGTCAACACGCAGGAATTCGCTGCATCAGCCGGGTCATGGTCGCACCGGACGAACCCGTCGAAATGTGGGAGTTCGCCTTGACCAACGAGAGCGACCGACCCCGGGATCTTTGGCTGTGCCCCTTTGTCGAGTGGTCGCTCGGCGGGTATGGCACCGTGAGCAGCCCCTACTCTTACCTGCGCAGCACTTTCGATCCAGCGCGGCGGGCCGTCTCCAGCTACAACTCCTCCGATGAGCGCCCTCACGGCCACTACAATGCCTTCTTGGCCACCGACGGTGACGTTGCCGGCTGGTGCGGCGGGCCCCGAGATTTTCTCGGCCCGTTTGGCACCGTCACCCGCCCGCAAGCCCTGATCAACGGACAGATGGCGAATCGCGAAGCGTGGTGCGAGGAACTCGCGGGCGCGCTGGCGATCAAGGTCCCGTTGGCGGCCAGCGAAACCCGAGTCGTCTCCGTCGTGCTTGGTTGCTTTAACACTGAGGGCGAGAGGACGCGACTGCTGGAGAAGGTGGCTGCGCCAGGATACCAGCAGGCCGCTTGGGACCGGCTTGCTGCCCAAAAGAAGGCCATGCTGGAAAAAGTGAACGTCATTACGCCCGACCCCCAGATCAACCGCCTTGTCAACATCTGGGCTAAACAGCAGATTCAACTTTGCGTCGAGTTCGGCCGTGACGGCACGCGCGGATTCAGGGACACGCTGCAGGATGCTTGGGCCATCGCCCCGTTTAACGCTCCGCTCGCCCGGGCGAAGATCAAGGAGACCCTCGCCCACCAGTTTTGCGACGGGCATACGGTGCGCGGTTGGCTCCCGCTGCAGCCTCACCACTATTCGGATGGACCCGCCTGGATCGCGCCGACCGTCGCTGCATACCTCAAGGAAACAGGCGACGCCGGCTTCCTTCAGGAACCTGTCCCCTATCTTGATCATGGTGAAGCGACGGTCCTTGAGCACCTTCTCACAGGTATCCGTCATCTCAGTGGCGATCTCGGTCGCCATGGATTGGTGCTCGCCCACCAGGGTGACTGGAACGATTCCCTCAACTGGATGGGCCGTGCCGGCAAAGGCGAGAGCGTCTGGACGAGCATCGCTCTTTTCCACTCTTGCAACGTGGCAGCCGAAATGGCCCGCGACCTCCTCCACGACCCGGCGCTGGAAGCCGAAATGGGCGAGCGCGCCCAGCGCATCGCCGGAGCAATAGAACAGCACGGATGGGACGGCCGATGGTATCTGGCCGGCTGGAGCGACCTCGGCGAACCCGTCGGCTCGCAAAACAACCGCGAAGGACGCATCTTTCTGAATCCACAGACTTGGGCCGTCCTCACTGGTCTAGCAACGGGCGAACGGCGACGGAAATGCTTGACGGCTATTGATTCGTTGCTCGAGTCCACACACGGTTCGCTTACCCTCGCCCCAGCCTATACTCGCGCAGATGAAAATGTTGGCCGTGTGACTATGCTACTGCCGGGCATGTATGAGAACTCCACGCCATATTGTCACGGCAGCGCCTTCAAGATCG
>JBDKHE010000576.1:0-3415 GCA_039797805.1 Verrucomicrobiota bacterium | reverse complement strand
AGCCGCAGACGCTCACCTCGGATTTGGCCGGAGTGCCGGGATGTCCTCCGGGGCGCTACGTCTGTCTGCTCGTCCGGGATAACGGCTGCGGCATGGACGCAACCACGCAGAAACACATTTTCGAGCCCTACTTCACCACCAAGCCACCGGGCGAAGGCACCGGACTAGGGCTGGCCATCATCAGCGACATCTTGAGCGAACACAAAGGGGGCCTCACCTTCGAAAGCCAGGCGGGCGTCGGCACCACTTTCCGCCTCTACCTCCCGGCTATCGCGTCCGCTTGATGCCTCAAGTATTCAAAGTCTGAAATCCTCTCGCCTGGCCGGATGATCCGGAAAAAACTTCCTCATGAGCACCAAGATTCCCGAGTCACTCAAAGCCGACCTGCCTGCAACCAAGTGGGGGAAGGTGCTCGCCGCCACGCCGGTGGTCATGACTGTGATCGCCACGCTGCTGGCGGGGCTCTCCAACGGAGAGATGACCAAGGCCCAATACTCCCGCGCCCTGGCCGCCCAGCAACAATCCAAGGCCGGCGACCAGTGGGGTTTCTTCCAGGCCAAGCGTCTGCGCAGCGCCATCCAGTCGGGCACCCTTGACGTCGTGCAGATCACCGGCGGCGACCACGCCATCGACGGCGCCGCGCTGCATGCCTTCGCCGCCACTTTGCCTGATCCGGCCGCAGTTCAGGACGCGCTCACGCTGTTGCTGGCGGGGAAACTGCCCGAGTCAGCCGCCGCACCGGCCTTGGATCCCGCCGTGAAAGCCGCGCTCGACGGCATCGAACACGCCCTGCCCGATGCCGAGCTGACTCCTTTGCTCAACGCCGTGCGCCCGGAAACCGTCACCGCGGCCATCCGGGCCGCCCAGCAACACACCCGCGATTTCGACGCGTTGCTCCAGCCCGTCGTCCGCGGGGGCGACCGGCTCGGTGATGCGATCGACGCGGGCGGCTCCGCTCTCGCCCCCCTCCGGCGCGACTTTGCCGAACTGCGCCTGCGCTATTCCACGATGCGCTACGATGCCGAGGCCGGGCTGAACCGCGCGGTCGCCAACCTGCTTGAGGTGCAGGTCCGCCAAAGCAACCTGACCGCGGAACGTCACCAGCGTCGCAGCCAGCGCTTCTTCTACGGCATGCTGGGCGCACAAGCCGCCGTGATCATCGCCACTTTCGCGATGGCCGCACGGAAGCGCAACCTCCTCTGGTCGCTGGCCGCCACCGCCGGTTTGGGCGCACTCAGTTTCGCCGCCTACGTTTTCCTGTATCTCTAGCGATCACCCGATCGCGCCGCGCGAGGCCTCGCCGCTCAGGCTTGGACGTCCCTCGACTGCCTCCTATTTAGGATTACGCAAAGAAGCGACACACCCCGTCGCTTCGCGCCACCCCTCTTCCTAGAGGGGACCCAATCAACGGGTCCGGAAATCCCCTCCAGGAAGAGGGGCGAGGCCGTGAGCTTAGCCGAACGGGTGCCCGCCAGCGCGGGGTGTGTGGGTGAGCATCGCAATCAGGCAGTGGCCAGTGTCACTTGTTAACGTAAGTCTCACTAAGGCCCATTCACCCCGTCGGTCGCTTACCCTGACCCGATAGCAAGGATTCCTCGTAGTCGAGCAGATGCTGAAGGGGGCGGTGGATCTCGTCGGTGATCACATTGCGGCTCCAGAGGTCGTCGAGGGCGGCGCGTTCCGCGGCCAGGGCGGCCAGGCGATGGTGGCGCGCGGCGGACCGGCGCCGGCGGGAACTGGCCTGGGTTTCCCCGTCCGCCGTCAGTTCGGCCAGCCGGTGCTCGTATTCGCCGATGATTTCGCCCACGGCGGCCGCCTCTTCGGGCGTGGTGGTGACAAAGGACGCGGCACGCAGGGCCTTGAGCCCGGCCTCGACCGCGGCGATGCGGGCCAGGCGATCCTCCTTCACCTGGGTATCGTCGGGCCGCACGCGCAACCGGCAGATGAGCCACTCGAGCGTCGTGCCCTGCAGGAGCAACGTCACCACGATCACGCCGGCGGAAAGGAAGATCACGAGGTCGCGTCCGGGCATCGGCGTGCCATCGGCCATGGCGATGGGGATGGACAGCGCCGCCGCCAGCGTGACGGAGCCGCGCATCCCGGCCCAGCCGGCCACGGCGAGCCAGGTCCAGGGCGGACGCTCCTCGTGGCGGGTGAGGCCGGGAAAAAGCCAAAACGGCACCAACCCGCCCGGGCAGATCCAGAGCAGGCGCGTCACAATCGCCGTGCCCGAAACCGCCGCCGTGAACCCGATCAGTTGTCCCGGGGAATAGATCGCACTGATCGAGGCGAGCACGCCGGGGAGTTGCAGACCGAGCAGCACGAATGCCAGGCCGTTGAGCCAGAAGAGCACGAAGTTCCACAGGCTCCAGGTGGTCTGCCGCGTGACCGCGTCCATCTTCAGCGGATCGCGCCAGCCCGCATAGAGGCCCGCGGCCACCACCGCGAGGATGGCGGACAACCCAAGGGCATTCGCCGCGAGGTAGGCGGCGTAGGGTGTCATCAGCGAGATGGTGGTCTCGAGCAGCGCGTCGGCGCCGTGCACCCGCTGCAGCACATCGCGCAACCGGCCCACCAACCAGCTGAGGGCCAGCCCGAGCGCGATTCCGCCCACGGCCAGCAGCAGGAAGTCGAGCGTCGCGGCCCGGAGGGAGAAGGAGCCCAGCGCCACGGCCCCCAGGGCGAACTTGAACCCCACGAGACCGGTGGCGTCGTTCATCAGGCTCTCGCCGTTGAGCACGGCCGTGAGCCGGGGCGGGACCTTGAGTTTCTGGGTGATGGCGGCGACCGCCACGGCGTCGGTGGGGGACACGACGGCGCCGAGGGCAAAGGCCATGGCCAGTGGCAGGCTGGGCACGAGCCAATGCGCCACCAGACCGACGGCGAGGGTGGTGAAGACGACCAGGCCCGTCGCGAGCGTGAAGATCGGGCGCTTGGCCGCCCGGAAGTCCCGCAGCGGCATGAGCCAGCCGTCGGAGAACAGCAACGGCGGCACGAAGCACAGAAAGAAGAAGCCCGGATCGAGTGCCACGCGCGGGAAAGCCGGCCAGAGGGCGGCGAGACCGGCCCCGACGACGTACGTGATCGGCAACGGCCACGGCACCCGCCGGCCCAGCACGCTGAGCGTTGCCAGCAGCAGGAGGAGAAACAGCGCGTGCTCGAAACCGGTCACGCGCGGAAGCTGGCCGGCTTTCGCCCGAAGGGAAAGCGCGGAGTGGCCCGAGCAGGGGACATGCATGGAGATTATCCACTGCTTTGGAGGTCCGGTCACAGTCCATCCGTGAAAATCCGCGTAGTCAGTGGTTCAAATGGATTAAAAGGCGGACAGCGGCAGAACGGTTCTTAAAATCCCCTCCAGCAAGAGGGGTGGCGCGTAGCGACGGGGTGTGTTGGGTTGCCTGAGCCAGCCGCCGCC
>JBDKHE010000575.1:0-3155 GCA_039797805.1 Verrucomicrobiota bacterium | reverse complement strand
CGCTCCAGATTATCTTCAATATTTTCCGCCAGAAGCCCGTTCACGTCCTCTTCGACCAGGCCCGCGCCCGGGGAGTGGCGCTGATCGTGCGCCTGCCGCTCGCCAGTGGACTCCTGGGGGGCAAGATGACCCAGGCGACGACTTTTGCGGCCGACGATCACCGCACCTTCAATCGGGATGGCCAGGCCTTTAATGTCGGCGAGACATTCGCCGGGCTGCCGTTTGCCAAAGGTGTAGAACTGGCCGATGCGCTCAAGCCGATGGTGCCGGCGGGCCAGACGATGGCGGAGATGGCCCTGCGGTGGTGTCTGGATTTCGAGGCGATCAGCGTGATCATTCCCGGGGCCAAGAATCCGGACCAAGCGCGCGCCAACGCCCGGGCCGGAGCGCTGGCCCCGCTCGGGGCGACCCGGCACGTGCAGCTGGCGGCGTTCTACGAACGGCAGGTCGCCGCGCATATCCGCGGGCCATACTGAGGGGGCGGAGCCGGAATGATGCCGCCGGCAGCGTTGCTCGTGGCTTGCCTTGGCCGGGTGAATCGCCCGCTCGGGCAGTGGCTGGGCCCACTCGTTTCTTGCGTTGTCATCATCTTGGCACGATAAGAGCTGCCCGTTCTCTCGATGCCCGCCCGTCCGAATAACTCACGGCTACCCTCTGGAATCACGCTGCTCAATTGGTTTCTCAGGGGATGGACCGGCTTGGTCTTTGTTTTTCTGTATGTGCCGATCGCGGTGCTCGTGGTCTATTCGTTCAATTCCTCCCGCCTGAACATCGTCTGGGAAAGCTTCACCTGGGACTGGTATGGCAAGCTGCTGGCCAACGGTCCGCTCATCAAGGCGGCGAAAAACAGCCTGATCATCGCCTCGGTCACGACCCTGGTCTCGGTCGTGCTGGGGACGGGCGGGGCCTGGCTGCTGCAACGCTATCGCTTCCGGTTTTCCCGGACCATCCAGACCCTGGTGGCGATCCCGATGGTCATGCCGGAAATCCTCATGGGCATCAGTCTGCTCATTCTTTTCGCGACGATCCGCTTCGACCTTGGGTTCACCTCGGTGATCATCGGACATGTCACCTTCAGCTTCCCGTTTGTGCTGGTGGCTGTGCAGGCGCGCCTGCAAGGGCTGGATCCGGCCATGGAGGAGGCCGCCCTCGACCTGGGCGCAACGCCTTTCCAGGCCTTCTGGCTGGTGATCGTCCCGGCGCTGCGTCCGGCCATCATTGCCGGAGCGCTCATGGCGTTCACCCTTTCGATGGACGAGTTGATCGTCACCTTCTTCATCCGCAGCGCCTCGGCCGTCACCCTGCCGATCCAGGTCTATGGCTTGGCGCGCGTGGGCCTGAACCCCATGCTCAACGCCTTGTCCGCGCTTTTCATTGTCGCCACCGTCGCGTTTGTGATTTTCTCGGAATACCTGAAAAAGCTTAGCCGCTGATCCAACCCCGAACCCTTTCCCATCATGAAAAACCTGAAATCCGCCATCCTCGCGCTGGTCGCCCTGACCGGTGCCGGCAGCCTGCTTGCCGCCGATGAAGTCAACCTGTTCGGCTGGTCCGAATATATCCCCCAGGAGGTCCTGGACGGTTTCACCAAGGAGACCGGCATCAAGGTCAACTTCGAGACCTACGCCTCCAACGAGGAGCTGCTGTCCAAACTGGTGGCCGGCGGGGGCAATTACGATCTCATCCAGCCGTCGGAATACGCGGCCGAGCTCATGATCCGCCGCAACATGCTGGCGAAGCTCGACAAGTCCAAGCTGACGAATCTCAAGAACATCGGATCGGAATTCCGCGGCCTGGCGCATGATCCCAAGGATGCGTTCACGGTGCCGTACATGACCGGCACGGTGGGCATCGTCGTCAATACCGACGTCGTCAAGGATGAGATCAAGGGCTATCGGGATGTATTCCAAGCCAAGTACAAGGACCGGCTCGTCGTGCTGAATGACAACCGCGAGATGGTGAGCTGGGTCTTGAATTATCTCGGACTCTCTCCCAATGCGATCAATGCGGGCAATCTCGCCAAGGTTCGGCCCGTCCTGGCGAACTGGATCAAGCTCGTGAAGGTCTTTGACTCGGACAGCCCGAAGACCGCCTTGCTCAACGGCGATGTCGACATTGGTATTGTCTGGAGCGGCGAGGCGGCGCTGCTCTGGAATGAAAACAAGAAGTTCCAATACGTCCTCCCGGAGGAGGGGGCCCACCAATTCATCGACATCCTCGCCATTCCCGCCGGCGCTCCGCACAAGAACGCGGCCCATGCGTTGATCAATTACATTTTGCGCCCGGAAGTCTCGAAGCTCATCTCGGATGCCTTCCCCTATACCAATCCCAATCTGGAAGCGCGCAAACTGCTGACGCCCGAAGCGCTGGCCAACCCGGCCAGCTATCCGAAGAACCCGGGCAAGCTCAGCACGTTTCGCGATATTGGGGCGGAGGCCACGCGGATCGACCATCTGGTCACCGACCTGAAGAGTTCCCAATAAGCCGGCCGGCTCCAGTCTACTACTGGCCAACGCCGCGATAGCCCAAGCAAGATGTCCAACCGATCAGCGCCCGCCGCCGCCGACAGCCGCACACCCGGCTGGCGGGCCTGGGTGTTGGTTGCGCCCATGGTAGTTTGGCTGGTGCTGTTTGTCGTAGTCCCGAGCCTCATTCTTGTCGTCTACAGCTTCTGCCAGAGGGATGAGGTGGGCGGGGTGATCTTTCACTTCAGCCTGGATA
Source organism: Verrucomicrobiota bacterium (assembly GCA_039797805.1). Classification (GTDB taxonomy): domain Bacteria; phylum Verrucomicrobiota; class Verrucomicrobiia; order Opitutales; family Opitutaceae; genus Lacunisphaera. Next base: position 434 of record JBDKHE010000575.1, on the reverse strand, counting down.
ACTACCGCCGGGTCTTTGACCCCATCTATTTGCGGATATTCGTCCGATCGATCGGCTATGCCGGCCTGACGACGATCATCTGTGTCGTGGTGGGGTATCCGGTGGCGTTTTATATCGCAAGGGCGGGGCAGTCGTTGCGGACCAAGCTCCTGTTGCTGGTCATGGTGCCCTTCTGGACGAGTTTTCTGATCCGCACCTATGCCTGGATCACCATCCTGAAACAGGAAGGTTTGCTCAATGGATTCGTGCAAGCGATGGGTTTCACGATCGAGCCCTTCAACCTCCTCTATACTCCCACCGCGGTGGTCATCGGCCTGGTCTACGCCTACCTGCCGTTCATGATCCTGCCGATCTACGGCAGCGCGGAGAAACTGGACAATTCCCTCATCGAGGCGGCCTACGATCTGGGCGCCGGTCCGTTGCATGCCTTCTCG
>JBDKHE010000574.1:0-5063 GCA_039797805.1 Verrucomicrobiota bacterium | reverse complement strand
ACCTCGAGGGCGATCTGCAGGTCGAATTGCTCCGTTCCTGGGCGCCCCCGTCGCTGGTCGCCCGTGACTGGCAGGTCGTCATCACCGAGCACCCGGCCGTCGCTGCGTCGGCCATGCTGTTGCGCTGCCGCATTCTGGCTGACGGAGAAAATGTTGCCGAGGGCACCATCACGCTGCGGGCCTCGCTCTGGCGGGATGTCTGGGTCGCCCGCCAGCCGCTGGTGATCGGCGCCGTGTTTGACCCGACCGTGCTGGAGGTGCGCCGCGTGGATCTCTTCCGCGAGCGCGATGCCCTGCCGGCCGCCGTCGGCGACCAGACCTTTGTCTTTGCCCGCGCCATCAATCCCGGCCGCGTGGTGACCTGGCGCGACATCGCCCGCCGTCCTCTCGTCAAGAAGGGCGACATGGTCGAGGTCAGCGCCGCCGAGGGCAATCTCTCCATCTCCATGAAGGCCCTCGCGCTGCAGAGCGGCGCCCAGGGTGAGGCCGTGACGCTCCGCAATCTCGAGTCCCGCAAGGATTTTACCGCTTTCGTCGTCGATGAAAACCATGTTCAAGTCCGCTTCTAAAGGCTTCGCCGCCGTCCTCTGCCTCGCGACCGTGACTGGCGCGTCGGCCGGCTCGCTCTGGCCCACGGGCAACGATCGCGGCATCTTCGCCGACCGCCGGGCCTCCCGCGTGGGCGACATTCTCACGGTGGTGGTCTCGGAGACCGCCAACGCCACCAGCGCGCAAACCAAGTCGGCCAACCGCGATTCCAGCCTCGAGGACGCGATCGGCCAGTTCATCTTCAGCGCCGCCACTTCCGGCCGGCTCACCTCCAAGGGCGAACTGCCCGCCTCCAGCGCGAGCGGCAAGTCCACCTATTCCGGGGGTGGGTCGGTCAATAATTCCCAAAGCCTGTCCGCCCGGGCCGCCGTCCTCGTCACCGACGTGCTCCCCAACGGCAACCTCGTCATCGAGGGCGCCCGTATGGTCACCTTCTCGGGCGAGACGCAGTACGTGGTCCTCCACGGCCTCGTCCGCGCCGACGACATCTCGGCCGCCAACACGATCCTCTCCAGCAACGTCGCGGACGCCCGCGTCGAGTTCATCAGCGAGGGCACCCTCACCGACGCGCAAAAGCGCGGCTGGCTCTCCAAGCTCTACGAGAAGCTCCGCCCCTTCTGACCCCTCTTTGCCATGACACGGATGTTGCCCAGATTCCTTTCGGTTGCCCTCGCGCTTGTCGCCGCCTGCACGCTGCCGGCCTCGCGGGTCAAGGACCTCACCACCGTGGAGGGTGGTCGCGACAACCAGCTCGTCGGTTACGGCATCGTGGTCGGCCTCGCCGGTGACGGTGACAGCAACGCCGTCGCCACGCTGCGTGCGGTGGCCAACATTCTTCAGCGCAACGGCCTCACCGTCAGCGCCACCGACATCAAGGCCAAGAACGTGGCCGCGGTCATGCTGACCGCCGACATCGCCGCCTTCCTCAAGCCCGGCTCGCGGATCGACGTCACGGTCGCGGCCATGGGCGATGCCAAGAGTCTTCAGGGCGGCGTCCTGCTCCAGGCCCCGCTGCTCGGCGCCGACGGCCGCGTCTATGCCGTGGCCCAGGGCCCGGTGGCCATTGGCGGTTTCCTTGGCGGCGCCGGCGGTGCCGGCGGTGCCACCGTCCAGAAGAATCATCCCACGGTCGGCAGCATCAGCAACGGCGCCATCGTCGAGCGCGAGATCGCCGCCGAGATCGTGGTGGAAAACTCCCTCCGCCTTCTGCTGCATAATCCTGATTTCACCTCCGCCGCCCGCATGGCCGACGCGATCAACCTGCGTTATCCGGCCAGCGCCCAGCCCGTCGACGCCGCCACCGTGAAGGTGGAGCTGCCTCCGGAGTACCGCGGTCGCAATGTCTCCTTCCTGGCAGATCTCGGCACTGTCGAGGTCCAGCCCGACACGCTCGCCCGCATCGTCATCAACGAGCGCACCGGCACCATTGTCGCGACTTCCACGGTCCGGCTCTCCCAGGTGGCCATCGCCCACGGTTCCCTCACGATTACGGTTTCCTCCAACGTGGGCGTCAGCCAGCCCAACGCCTTCAACAACTCCGGCCAGACGGTGGCGGTGCCCAGCACGCAGACCTCGGTCAACGAGGGCAAGGGCGGCTTCACCATCCTGAATGATCCCCCGAGCATCGAGCGGCTGGCCGCGGCCCTCAATTCCCTGGGCGTCTCCACCCGCGACATGATGGCGATCTTCCAGTCCCTCAAACGCTCCGGCGCCCTCCAGGCCGAGCTCATCATCAACTGAGCCATGCCCATCGCCCCCATCAGCCACGCCACCGCCTCCGCCGCGACCCTCGCGGCCGGCGGCAAACCGCAGGCGCTCCGCAACCTGCCGCAGTCCGAGCAAATCAAGGCGGCCGCCGGCCAGTTCGAGGCCATCATCGTGCGCCAGCTCCTGCAGGACAGCGTCGGCAAGATCGCCGGCGAGGGCGCCGCCGGCAATATGTACGGTTTCATGCTGACCGATGTGCTCGCCAACCAGCTCACCGCTGGCGGCGGCCTCGGCCTCGGCTCCATGTTGGAAAAGCAACTGACTCCTCACGCCGCGAAAGCGGTTAAAGGCACCCCATGAACGACTCGTGGATCATCATTGCGGATGCCCTCCGCGCCGAGATCGCCGGTTTTGGCGGACTCCTCCACCTCTTCGAGCAGCAGCAGCAGAGCCTCTTCGTCCGCGATACCGACGGCGTCATCCGCCTCAGCGCGGAGATCGAGGCTCACTCCCGCCTCATGCAGGATCACCGCCAGCAGCGGGAGCAGATCGTCTCTTCGTTCGCGCTGGCCCACAACCAGCCGCCACGCGCGACGCTCCGTTCGCTGCTGCCCTTCATCGAGGCCGACGCGCGTCCGCTCCTCGAGGCCCTCATCGACGAGGTCAACGTGCTCATCCATCGCGTGCGCCGCCTGACCCGCCAGAACCACACGCTCCTGGCCCGCACGGTGGAGTCCCAGCAGGAACTGATGCGCACGCTCCGTCCCGATGCCTTTCTCCACACCTATTCGGCCATGGGCCGGAAGACCCTCACCACCAACGCGCGCACTTCCGGTGCGCTCCAGGCCGCCGGTTGATCAACCAATCTCTCTGACCCTTTCCTCCCATGGCCGGCCTGTTCTCCACTCTTAACTCCAGCACGATGGCGCTCAACGCGCACAGTCGCGCCATCGAGACCACCGGCAAGAACCTGGCGAACGTCAACAACCCCAACTATGCCCGCCAGCGCGTGGTGTATGGCAGCCGGGGCACCATCGACACGCCTCAGGGCGTCGAGAGCCTCGGCCTCGAGGTCATGTCGATCACGCAGTTGCGCGACACGCTGCTCGACCGCCAGCTGATGCGCGAGATCGGCATGAGCGGTTCGTTGGAAGCGGAGCAGCAGAGCCTGCAACGCGCCCAGGCCGGTCTCGGCCAGGTGGTTTCCGCCAATGGCGTCGCCACCGGCGGCCTGGCCTCCTCCCTCGACAAGTTTTTCAACGCCTTCCAGAGCCTCGCGACCCGGCCCACCGACATGGGCACCCGCGAATCCCTCCTGCAGCAGGCCCAGATCCTCACCGACACCCTGCGCGAGACCGACGCGCGCCTGAATCAGGTCCAGTCGGACATCGACGCCCAGGTGGGCACGAATGTGTCCCAGGCTAACACGCTCATCGGCACCATTGCCGGCCTCAACTCCCAGATCTCCCGCTTCGAGGTCAACCGGCCGGGTGCGGCCGTCGACCTGCGCGATCAACGCCAGGCCCTGCTTGAGCAACTCGCCACCATTCTCCCCGTCGAGTCCCGCGATCTGGCCGACGGCCAGATCCAGCTCGTGGCCAAGGACGCCGGCAACGCCGACATCATGCTCCTGGACGGCTCGACCGTGAACGGTTCCGTGGCCTTCACCGGCACCGGCCTGACGGGCGGCTCGCCGGCCACCGCCATCGCGCTGGGCGGCGGCTCCATCCACGGCTCGCTGAGCGCCCGGGACGGCGCGGTCCAGTCCCTGCGCGACAATCTCGATCTCCTGGCCCGCCAGCTCGTCACTTCGGTCAACGCCGCCTATAATCCCAGCAGCACGGCCGGTGCGGACTTCTTTGATCCGGCGGGTCTCACCGCCGCGACGATCGCGGTGCGGAGCGGCCTGACCGGTGCCACCATCGTGACCGGCAGCAGCGGCGCCGCCGGTGACAACACCCTCGCCATCGCGGTGGCCGGGCTCGGCACGCACGCGTTCTCCGTCGGTTCCGGTGATCTGTTTGACGGCACCATCGGCCAGTTCTACTCCCGCTCGGTCAGCGATCTGGCCCAGGCGCTGTCCACGGCGAACAGCCGCGCTTCCGACCAGGACAAGATCCAGCAGCTGGTGCGCAACCAGCGTGACTCGGTCAGCGGCGTCTCCCTCGACGAGGAAATGGCGGACCTGGTGCGCTTCCAACGCGCCTTCCAGGCCTCCTCGCGGGTCTTCACCATCATCGACGGTCTCCTCGACAATGTCGTCAACCAGCTCGGTCGCGGCTGATCCGGCACCCGGCCTTTAACACCTTTCCTCCCATGCGCATCGCCTCCAGCACCGTCCAGGACAATATCGTCCGCCAGATCCAGCAACTCGGGGTCAACACGGCGAAGCTGCAGACGCAGGTTGCTACCGGTCAGCGCATCCAGAATGCCGATGATGATCCGGCCGCCACGGGCCGCATTCTGAACCAGCAGAGCGAGCTCAACCGCGTGACCCAGTTTGATGACAATGCCGCCCGTGCCCTGGAGATCAGCCGCTCGACCTTCGGCGGTCTGCGCGACGTCAAAGGTATTTCCGACCGGGCCGGTGAAATTGCCACCCTGGGCCGTTCCACCGCGGGTCCGGATTCCCTGCGGGCTTATTCCTCGGAAGTGAACCAGCTCATCGAGCAGCTCATGCAGGTCGGCAACACCCGGCTGGGCAATGATTACGTCTTCGCCGGCACGGCCGTCGATGCGCCTCCGTTCACCGCCACCCGCGACGCCAGCGGCAATGTCACCGCCGCCACCTACGTCGGGAATGCCAA
>JBDKHE010000573.1:0-12330 GCA_039797805.1 Verrucomicrobiota bacterium | reverse complement strand
TAGGGGGAAGGATTCACCGCTTTTCCTCAATAAGGGGTCACCAAAGTGTGTATTCAAACCTGTTTGTCATCCTGAGTCGCGAGAAGGATCCATTATGACGAGAGCCGGCGATTGTTCTATTGGATCCTGCGCGCGGCTCAGGATGTCGGTCGCGATGGATTGGATTCGTGCTGGTGGCATTGTGCCCGGGCGACGATTAAGTTTGGATTGGATGGTGTGAGGTCAGGTCTTAACGCCCGGTAGATTCCACCTGCCGCCAAATTAGTGCTGATTAGTGAAGATTAGTGGTTTCAAATCCGGCCCATGACCAAGCTCCTCTGTGTCTATTGCGCATCCAGCGACCGGATTTACCCGAAATATGCGGCGGCCGCCGAGCAACTCGGACGTGAGCTGGTGGCCCGCGGTTGGGGGCTGGTCTACGGCGGAGGCAAGACGGGCCTGATGGGTGCCGTCGCGCGCGGCACCAAGGCGGCGGGCGGCCGGGTGGTGGGCGTGATTCCCGAGTTCATGAAGGCGCGCGAACTGGCCTTTGACGAGGCCGACGAACTGGTGACGGTCGTGACCATGCGCGAACGAAAGCTGCTGATGGAGGCCCGCGCCGACGCCTTTGTCACCCTGCCCGGCGGCTTCGGCACGTTGGAGGAGATCATGGAGATCCTGACCCTGCGCCAGCTGGATGTCGTGAAAAAGCCCTGCGTGTTTTTCAATCAAGATGGATTCTACGATGATCTGCTCCGGCTCTTCGAACGGATGCTGGCCGAGCGGTTCTTCAAGCCATCCAACATGGACCTGTTTCGCGTGGCGGCGTCCGTGCCTGATATCTTCGTGCAGATCGAGCACGGGCGGGCGGCCAAGGCGGAAGCGAAGTGGTTCCAGACCACATGACACTCGCCAACACGGTCACGCTGCTGCAGCGGTACGCGACACGCGTCGAACCCGGCGGCGAAGCGACGATGCTGGCGGCCTTCGTTCCGTTCATCGCGGAGCATCCGGATTGCCTGTGGCGGACGTGCCTGGCGGGTCACCTCACGGCCTCGGCCTGGATTGTCGACGGGGCTCGCCGCCGAACCCTGCTCACCCATCACCGCAAGCTCGACCGGTGGCTCCAACTGGGCGGGCATGTGGACGGCGAGGCCGATCTCGCCGCGGCGGCCATGCGAGAGGCCCGGGAGGAGTCGGGACTGCGGCGGTTGCGGTTGGTCTCGCCGGAGATTCTCGACGTGGACCAACATGCGATCCCCGCGCGCGGAACAGAACCCGAGCACTGGCACTTTGACGTGAGGTTTCTCATCGAAGCCGATCCGGCCGAGCCGCTCCTAGTCAGCAACGAATCCAAGGATCTTGCCTGGGTGCCGTTGACCGAAGTGAGCCGGTTGAATCCTTCGGAATCGCTGGCGAGAATGGTGCGGAAGACCCTGTGAAGAACGTGTGTTTTGTGGGAGGGTGCTTGCACCCGACATCAAGGCAGGCCGGATAACCAGTCGGGTTCGGGCAAACCTTGGTCAAGCAAGGGCGTAAACCATGAGCGGTCTGGCTCGCTACAGGTGTACCACGGCCACCTCTGATCGGAAGAAACGAGCCCTGCTCGATAGGGATTTAGATAGATATATAGAAATACCGGAAGAGGGTCCTCATGACTTCTCAGGCGATGTTCATAGTATCCATCCTGCCATTGAATCCCCGCCTGCTTAAGGAACTGGCCCGACTTGGCCTTCAAACGGGCTATGGCCCTGCCGAGGGATAATTTATCGCCGAGCTGGACCAGCAAATGAACATGGTCTGGCATGATTACGGCGCTTCGCGGCGACCAGATCGCATCGGTTGTCATGCGGTCGAGTTCACCAAAAATGTGCCGGGCGACCTCAGGAGACGTCAGTCCATTCCGGCGGAGCTCGGTGCAGAAAGTGAGGAAGTACTCTGCGCCAGCTTGGGAGGTTCGCCCGCGCAGCAGTGATCGATAGCCTTTGTTGGGATCGAGAGCCATGCCAGTCGCGACCAAGGTCGCTCCCACACAAGACCAAACAAGCCAGTGCCATTCAAGGTCGCTTCACCGATGTTCTTACCGGTACAGGCTGATGAGGTCCTCGGTGCGCACCCAGCCGGATTGACCGCCGGAGAAGGTCAGCTTCGTCCAGCCGAAAAAGGTTTTTTCGGCGACCGCGATCGTGCCGGCGGAGAGGGCTGAGGTCTTTTGCGTGGTGTCGGCCTCGGTTGGGACGCTGCGCAGGACGGTGGGCTTCCAGACGAAGACGGCGGCGGGATCGGCGAGCTGGCCGTAGGTGTGCAGGCTGAAGGTGGCGGTGGCGGCGAGCACCATGGCGATCAGCGTGGCACTGAGCGCCGTGGGTTTGCCCCAGCCGCTGATCTGCCGGTATCCTTGGAGCAACAGCACGATGACGGCGGCGGCGAACAACAGGGCGGCGGCGACGAGCGCGAGCTGCCATTCTCCCGGCGTGGCCATGCGGGCGAGCTTGTAGCGACCTTCGGCCCGCGAGAGCTCGACCAAGGTGGGATTGGCGAGACCCGAACGTTGCACGCCCAACGAGAGATCCCAGCGGGTGACATCGCTGCGCGCATTCAGGAGAAAGGCACTGGTCCAGTGCGCGGTGGCCTCGGCCCAGCGGTCTTGCTGCGCCAGGGCCAGGCCGAGATTGTGGCGAGCGGTCCAATCATCAGGCGCGCTCTTCACGGTCGATTGCCATTGATGTTCGGCGGCGGCAAAATCGCCGCGCTTGTAGGCTTCCGGTGCCGTTTCGCCCTGCGCAGTGATCGGCGTGATCAGGGTGGCGAGGGCCAAAACCGAAAACAGGAAGGGGAGCAGATGGCGGCCGGCCAAGAGCGAGAGCGGGTTCCACCCGGGTACTTTGACGGCTTGCAGGGCGGCCTCAGCGCGCTGGATCCAGTCCGCGGGCAGGGAGTTTTCCCGACTGTGCAGGGTGCGGTCAGCCTCGGCCCAAAGTGTGTTCCAGGCTGAACCGGCGTCCTTGGACAAACGGTTCACAGAGGTCTGAACCAGCGCGGCGCCGGGTGCCGCATGGGGAATTTCCCAGAGGAAGGTGGTTTCGGTTTGCCAAGCGCGCAGGCCGGCGAGGGCGGCCGGCAGATCCTTAGCTGAGCGCAGCGCGCGCAAAGTGGCGAAAAGGGCGGTGAGCGCTTCGCGCCGGCGCCGCTGCGGATCAAGGGTGCGGGATCGGCGGGCGGCCAAGACGAGCCACAGAACCAGGGGGCAAAGCAAGGCGGCCAGAATGCAGAGGAGCAGCAGGCGAGGTGTCGTCAAGGGCACGCGGCCGGTGGAAGATTCGTTGATCGGATCCCGGGGCAGGTTTTCCGGCGGCAGGGGTGTCACGGCAGCGGGCAAGGCGGGTGCGCTGGGGGCAGGGTTCGTCGGATTGAGCGAGAATTGGACCGGAGCTCCGGAGTTGGCGGGTGGCAGCACTGGGGCGGACCCGGGGGTGACGGTCACGGTGACGGGTTCGGAGGCGATGGTCTTGAAGCTGCCGGATTCGGGATCGAAATAGCTGAAGCGAACCGGAGGGAGCTTGTAGGTGCCGGGCTTGGTGGGCACGAGCACGACATCCTCCGTGAGAGTGCCTTCGAAGAGCGTGCCGTCCTTCATCGCGCGCTTGGACTTGGGCTGTACGACCTGAAAGTCGCTGGACACCTCGCGCTGGGGGAGTCCGGTGATGTCCGGCCAGTTGCCGGTGCCGGCCAGTTCCAACGTCCAGGTGACCGGTTCGCCCACGGCGGCCGTCAGCGGCACGACCTTGGAGACAAAGGTGAAGGTGCCCACGGCGCCGGAAAAATCGGGTGGGGCGGGGGGCAGACTCTTGACGGTGATTTCGAGGGGCTTGGTCTCGATCTGGCGTTGCTCGACATTGGGTTGCGTAAAGAGGCCGAAGCCCGAGGTGCCGACCATGAGATTGATCATCTGGGCGGCAGGTTTGAGCGAGTAGATGCCGGGCTGTTTTATCGAGGCGCGGGTCGACTGGATGGAAACCACGCGGCGTTCGCCGCGGACGATCGTTTCGCCGGGGTCAGGCTTCGTCCAGTCATCGGTCACCGCGGGGGCGGCGGCCCATTCGACGTTGCTGCCGAGGGAATGGAAGTAGCGGCGCATGACGTCGAGGGTGTAGTTGACCGGAAAAACTTCCCCGGCCCACACGCTGCGCTTGGGGGTTTCCAACGTGGCGGTAGCGACATCACTGACCGTCAGGCCGGAACCGCCGACGGGGGTGTCACCCACGGTGTAGCGGGCGGCGGGAACCTGCATCGTGCCCTTGTCCGTCTTGATGTTGAAAGCAGGGATGGTGACGGGAGCCCGTTTCTCGGGACGGACGGGGAAGACAAAGGAGAACGTCCGCGACATCTTGAAGTTCACGATGCTGGTCTGGCTGCTCTGCGAAGGCTGGCCAAACTGAAGCCCATCGACCTTGGGGAGGGCGGGCGGGCCGTCGGGTTCGCAATCGTCGAACACGAGCGAAAGCTGGCTGACCTGGTTGAAACCCAGTTGTCCTCCCGGCGGATCCCAGCGCACGGATTGGGCGAAGGATGCTCCCTGAAGGAAGAGGACGAGAACGAACGAGAGAAGGAGTTTAGACTGACGCATGGGTGTTACCAATCCTTGCCGTTGGTTTTCGGCTGTTTTTGCTGCTGGCCCTGCATGAGCTGTTGCAGCTTGGCGGGCGAATCCTGGTTGCGGACCTGGTCGAGTTTCTGGAGAGGCATCGCGAGTTCCGGGTCGAACTGTTCCGCCGGCTTCTTGTCCTGCTGGCCCCCGACCTTTTGGGTGCCGGGCTTGGGGGGCGGCGGGGAAGTGGTAGGCTCCGGCTTGGGCTCCTTTTTGTCCTTCATGTCGCCGAAGGCATCTTGGTTCTGTTTTTGTTGCTGGTCCTTTTTCTCATCCTGCGGGGAGCGGTCCTGTTTCTGCTGGTCTTCGTTCCTTTGGTTTTGATCCTTCTGCTGGTCCTGCTGCTTCTGCTGCTCGTTCTTGTTCTGTTGTTCGTTTTGCTTCTGCTGTTGGTCCTGATCCTTCTGCTGATCCTTTTTCGATTCATCCTGCTTTTTCTGGTCCTGCTTCTGGTCGTCCTTCTTCTGTTCCTCGCGTTGGAGGAGCGCTTCGAGTTCCTGGCGCAGCTTGGGCCAGTCGGCGGCTTTGGGATCCAGTTTTTCGCCACGGGAAACGGCCTGCAGGGCATCCTGAATGACGCTTTCCTGGGGATGTTGCTGGGCGGATTTGACGCGCTGACCGTAGGTGAGCGTGGTCTGTGCCAACTCGGAGCAGTCCTTGGCTGTCAGTTCCTTCTTGTCGGCTAGGCGCGCGACGAGCGTGCTGAGCGGTTTGGCCAGGGTGTCCTGGGGGTTGTCTGCGCCCGAGGCAGAGGACGGAGCACCGACGGCGGAGAGCCAGAGAAGTCCGAGCAGAAGGCTGCTGACCAGACCACCGGCGTTCCGCATTCCGCGTTCCGGGCTACGGGCCTTCCCGAGCGGCAAGGCCCGTTCGCGGGGGCGCACGGGGAATTCCGCCCAGTAACTGATCAGGAGGAGGAGCAGGCCCGGAGCGAGGAACCATTGGAAGCGTTCGATGAGACGGGCGGTGTTTTTCTCGGAAAACTCGCCCTTCTTGCCGGCCTCGACGGTGGTCCGCAACAGGCCCGGCAGGTCGACCCACGCACTGGCATCGGTGTAAGCCCCGCCGGTGGCTTGGGCCAGTTCCTGCAGCGTGGCGCTGCTCAGGCGCGACATCACGACGGCGCCGCGCTCGTCCTTCACGAAACCGCCGGACGCATCCGGAATAAAGGTGCCCTGCGCGGTGCCGACACCGAGCCCGATGACGCGGACGCCCTTGGTCTTGAGGGTGCTCGTGAGATCCTTCCAGTCGTCGACGGTGCTTTCGCCATCGCTGAGCACGATCAGGTAGCGGTCGGCAGTCGAGGTGCCGAACGCCTGGATGGAGGCCTCGAGCATGGCCTTGTAGTTGGAGCCGCCTTCCGGAAGGTAGTCGGGACTGAGCGCGGGCAGAAATTCGCGCAACACTTCGTAGTCGGCGCTGAGCGGGCTTTGCAGAAAGGCGGTGCCGGCGAACAACACGAGGCCGACGCGCTCGCCTTTCAGGCCGTCGAGGAGCGACTGGATCAGGAGCTTGCTGCGATCGAGCCGGGAAGGCTTCACGTCCTGCGCGAGCATGGAGCGGGAAAGGTCCACGGCGATGATCACCTCGCGCGACTGATCGAAGACCTGCTCCTCAATGACGCCCCATTGCGGACGGGCCAGGGCAATGATGCACAAGGCCAGCCCGAACCAGAGCCAGAGACGCGGCCGGTTCTCGGCCGTCGTGTGCCGGGCGCCCAGGGAAACCTCGAAGGCGCCGGCCCAGGCGCGGGCGATCTTGGGCCAGTTGGTGACGGTGCTGGTTGCGTGACGCGCGAGCTCCCACGAGAAGAGGAGCAGGAGCGGCACGAGCAGCCAGAGGAGATGGGGGGAGTGGAAGCTCATTTTGCTGACTGCCGGCCAAGGGCTGGAGCACTCGGGGAGCCGGCGTGGAGTGGAGTGCGCGCCCTGCCCAGACGGAATTGAGGTGGCAGGGCGAAGAGGGCCCCGAGGAAAAGCAGGGCGGCGCCGGGGATGGCCGCCCAGTGAAACAGTTCGGTGGTGAGGAGATAGGACTTGGCTTGGAACTCGATTTTTTGGGCGGCATCGATGGCGGCGAAGGCCTTTTCGGTAGTGTCGACATCGAAGGCGCGGAAGAACTTGCCGCCGGTGATTTCCGCCATCGCTTGCAACTGGTTCTCGTCGAGATCGGAAATGACCCGGCGGTAGCCGATCTTGTTGTTGTTGTCGTCGAAGACCGGCATCGGGACAAGCCCGTCGCGACCGGCGCCGATGGTGTAGACCGGGATGCCGCGGGATTTGGCGATGTCGGTGGCCTGGTCCGGCGTGAGCAGACCGCGGTTGTTGGCGCCGTCAGTCATGAGAACGACGAAGGCGCCTTTGCGTTGCGTGCCTTCCTCGCGCTTGGCCTGCTCCAGCCGGGTGAGGGCCACGCCAAGACCGTCGCCGATGGCGGTGCCATCCTCGATCATGCCCAGTTTCAGGCGCTCCACCTGCCGTTCCAGCCAGTCGTGATCGAAGGTCAGCGGGGCGAGGGTGTAAGCCCGGCCGGAAAACACGACCATGCCGATGCGGTCGCTGGTGCGCTGCTTGATGAAAGCCTGGATGATGGGCTTGATCGCCTGCAGCCGGTTGATGCGTTCGCCGTTGCGCTCGTAGTCCTCGGCGAGCATCGAGCCGGAAAGATCTATGGCGAGCATGAGGTCGTAGCCCTGTTGCTTCACCTCGCGCTTGTCCTCGACCTTCTGTGGCCGGGCGAGGGCGACGATCAGCAGCACCAGGCCGGTCAGGGCGAAGGAGGCGGGCCAGCGGGAGGTCGGGATGAGTGAGGGCCGGTGCCAGGATGCGGCAAAGGGAACCACCAAGACCGGCGCCCCGCGACGGCCCCGCAGGCGGACGGCCAGAAGCAACAGCAGCAGGGCCGCCAGCCACCAGGGGTCGTGAAAGGTGAAATTGCCGTCGAACACGGCCAAGTGCCAAGGGCCAAGGGGCAAGTGCCAGGAGCTGAAAACAGCAGGGAGCATGGGTCTTGTTACTTGTTACTGGGCACTTGAAATATCATCCGCGTCGGCCGGTGGCCATGCGGGCGTGGAAGAAGCGGACCAGGGCCTCGAGCCGTTCTTGGTCGGTGCGGACGGTCAGCCGGCTCAGGACGTCGGGGAAAAGCTGACGAAAGGATTCGTCGCGCTGGGCGACCCAGGCGGCGTGGGCCGCTTGTTGGGCGGCGGAGCTGCCGTTGATGTTCACCAGCCGGCCAGCCACCGGATCGTAGGTCGTGAGGATGCGTCCTTCCGGTAATTCCCGATCCCAGGGATCCTCAATGCGGAAGCCCATCGTCTGGTAGCGGCGACTGAGGACGGTCCAGCCTTCCGGGGAAATGCGCGGCGGGAAATCGCCCAGCCAGATGAGGATGCTGTGACGAGGCGCGGCCTTGGCGAGCAGGCGCCAGGGAATGAAGTTTGGGATCTCGGATCTAGGGTTTGGGGTCTGGGGGAGGGCGGATGAGAGCGCGGGAGCCGGCTGGCCCAGTAGCTGGGCGGCGGCATGCAAAATCTGGCCACGGCCTCGCACGGGTTCCTTGAGCGTGTACCCCGACGGCGAGGCATGCAGAAAGCCCACGCGGTCGCGGTTGACCGCGCCCAGCATCATCACGAGGCCGGCGAGTTCGAGCAGCGCTTCACGCTTGGATTGGGCGCCGGAGCCGAACTGGAGGCTGACGTCGTCCTCGAAAAGGAGGAGGAGCGAGACCTCGCGTTCCTCGATGAACTTCTTGCGGTAGGGCTCCCCGAGCCGGGCGGTCACGTTCCAGTCAATATCGCGGATGTCGTCGCCGAAGGTGTATTTGACGACCTGGTCGAACTCCATGCCCCGGCCGCGAAAGGCCGAGCGATATTCGCCGCTGAGCACGTTTTCCACCGCATGGCGCACGCGCCACTCGAGCTGCTTGAGCAGCGCGAGCTGGGAGGTGACGAGGGAAGTATGTTCTTGGACGGACACAGGGTGGCGAAATTCAAATGGCCAAACGCCAAATCCCAAAGAAAACCGAAGGGCTGAAATCCAAGGCAGGTCCGGCGGTGATGCGGGAGCTTCTCGTCATTGGATCTTCTTTGGCGTTTGGAATCTGGTGCTTGGGATTTTCAGGCTCACGCCTTCGCGGGCACCGGTGTGCGGATGAGGACCTGGTCGAGAACCTTGTCGGTGGTGAGCCCCTCGGCCTCAGCCTCGTAGGTGAGGCCGACGCGATGGCGAAGGGCGTCGTGGAAGATTTCCTGCACCAAGGCAGGAGAGAGATAGTCCGCGCCGCGGAGCCAGGCGAGCGCGCGGCCGGCCTGAAAGAGGGCGAGGGAGGCGCGGGGTGAAGCGCCGAAGTTGAGCAGACGGCGCGCGCCGCCGCCGGTACCTTCCGCTTGGGCCGCGAGCTCGCGGGAACTGCGGACCAAGGCGAGAATGTAGGCCTGCACCGCCGGCGCCACATGGATCGCGTCCACTTGGGAGCGAAGGGAGAGGAGTTCCTCACCGCTGGTCACGGCCTTGAGCACCGGTTGCTGGGTCACCTGGCCCCATTTTTCCATCATGAGGGACTCCTCGCTGGCGGACGGGTAGTCGACGAGCAGCTTGAAGAGGAAGCGGTCGGTTTGCGCCTCGGGCAGCGGGTACGTGCCTTCCTGCTCGACCGGGTTTTGCGTCGCCATCACGAAGAAGGGCTTGGGCAAAATGTGGGAGGTGCCGCCGATCGTGACCTGGCGTTCCTGCATGGCCTCGAGAAGGGCGGACTGGACCTTGGCGGGAGCGCGGTTGATTTCGTCGGCCAGCACGAGGTTGGCAAAGATCGGCCCTTTGTGCGTGGCGAAACCGCCGTCCTTGGGCGAAAAAATCATGGTGCCCACGACGTCGCTGGGGAGCAGGTCGGGAGTGAACTGGATGCGCTCAAACTGCACGCCCAACGCCGTGCCCAGCGAACGGATGAGCAAGGTCTTGGCGAGACCGGGCATGCCCTCGAGCAAGACATGGCCGTTCGCCAGCAGGGCGACCAACATGCGTTCAATGACGGCCTCCTGCCCGATGACAGCCTGACCGATTTCTGTGCGGAGTTTTTGGGACCAAGTGGGACCGTTCATCATGGGGAATAAGAGTGGATTTTGGAAAAGTGAAGGGGGTGGCTCCGGCCGTGACAAGTGAAGAGCGGATGCCGCTATGACTTCACGGACGGACAAGAGTTCGTGGCTGGGCGGAGAAAGTTGCCTAAAACGGAGCGGCTTGGCGAGGTTCGCCTTGGCCGGGTGCAAAAGGGCGCTTTTTCGTGGGCATTTGGGCTGGATTCTGACTGAAAGGACGCATGGCCGATTTTCCGGATATAGTGGAAGCGTCGCTGCGGAAGCGTTTTGTCTCGCTGGGGGTGAAACCGGAGGATGTTGAAGAACAATTTATCCGGGGTGCCGGCGCGGGCGGTCAGAAAATCAACAAGACTTCCTCGACTGTGCGCTTGAGGCATTTGCCGACCGGGGTGGAGATCCGGTGCCAGCGGGAGCGCAACCAATCGGTCAACCGCCTGATCGCCTGGACGGAGCTCGCGGCCAAGCTCGAATGGAACAAGGCGGCCGAGGTCAACGCGGCCCAGTCGGAGCGCGAACGCATTCGCCGGCAGAAACGCCAGAAATCACGCGGCCAGAAAGTCAGGATGATCGTAGCCAAGAAGCACCGGGCGAAGCACAAGGCGGGCCGGGGGCGGGTTTCGGGTGACTGGTAAGCTGCCGACGGTCAGCGGAGCATCGCGATCACCACCAAGGCAAATCCCGCGATCAGGCAACCGGCGGCGTATCGCGGGAGGTGTTTTTCAAGATGTAGATCGGTCCGGTCCTGACCCGGTTCGTTGCCGAGGTTGTCCAGACGATGCTGCTTCCGGTAGGCTTGGTCACGACGGCTGCTTCGGGCAAAGCCGCGCAAGACCAGTCCGATGATCACAAGGCACACGCCCAAGGCCTGGAGGGTGTCGCGTCGCAGCAGTATCGGAAGGTAGTCTCGGAACATGGGATCGGGCGGTCAGGAAAGGGGGACCACGTCGTCACCCAGCAGAATCCGGCCGTGCTTTGACTCGTGGATCAGGTTGGTGCCAAAGTTGACATTGGTCGGATCGGTCGCATCGCGACGGAATGTGGCGAGAGTCTTCAGGGGTTCCTTGCCGCGTTCGCCGGTCAATTGGTCGGTGGTGGTGACGGGACAGCGGGCGCAGGGGCCGCCGTTGCGGAATACCGTCTGACCGATGCGGACGCGGGTCCAGGTGTCCTCGGCAAAGGCTTCGCAACCGGCGACGACCAAGTTGGGTCGGAAACGGTCCATGGGGACGGGTTCCCCGTGGTTCTCGGCAATCCGATCATTGAGGGCATCCAGGGAAGCCTCGCTGATGACAAGGAAGGGGAATGCGTCGGAAAACGCGACGTGATCGCCGGGCCGGGCCGTTGGCTTGAGCATGGGACGGACGAACGCGGGACCGATGCGGACCAGATGACAGGGCAGGCCAAGGAAATCGCTGAGCCAGTTCGCGGCCGCAGACCCGCAGTCTTCCGCCTGCAAGCCGGCGCTCTTCCAGACGCTGACTTCCCGGATCGGTGCGGACGGATCTGCCTGGGTGGCGACTGAGATCTCGCCGGCCTTTTCCGCGGAGAGAGTAAGCTGGCCCCGGGACAGCGCGGCGGCAATCCGGGCCATGCGCGGAACGGTGCGTTGGGTCAGGAATTGTCCCTTCGCGTCAACCACGAGAAAGCGACGGTCGCCGACGAAACCAAGCGCATCCATCTCGGCGTGCGGCACGGCGCAGCCTCGCAGGGACTTCACGGGGTAAACAAACAAACCGGTGACGCGAGGCATGACTGCATTGGTCCTCTAAAAATCCAAAAATGGCACGAAAGAAATCAATCCCCTCGATCCGGTATCGAGGCAATCGGCCGGAACCTTGCCAGCAAGCAGCCGCTCAGGACTGCTTTCTCGTGTAGTTGACGAGGTAGAGCGTGGTGTCCTGGCCGGTGGAGAAATTGAGCGGACGGGCCCCACCCAGTCCGTAGCAGATGGAGAGGACGCTGCCGGCAAATTTGAACAGGCCGGGGATCGTGCGACCCGCGTTGGGACCGGTCACTCCGATCAGGGACAGGTGCCCGTCGGCCTCCACGTGGTAGGTGCCTTGGTCGTAGGTTTCGCCGCCAAAGCGGACGGTGTACCGGCCGGCGGTCAGCTCGACCTCCATTTTATCGAGCATCATTTTCGGCGCTTCCTCGCCGCCGAGTTCCGCATAGTGCGGCTGCCAGATGCCTTCGAGTGATTCGTTCATGAGGAGAGTTGCCCACGAAAATCGCGAAATGGCACGACAGAAAATCAGCAGGGGGGCGCCCGGTCCTGACGACCGAAGGAGACCTGGCGGCTACGGTCTCGCGTCCGGTTAGCGTCCGTGGCTAGGCGCGCTTGAGGACGTCGCGAGGACTGGTTTCGGTCGCGGAGGGCTCGGTGAGTTCTTTCGCGCCTTTGGCGCCCAGTTCGTTGAACTTGCGGGCGCCGGGCAGGAGGGTCGCTTCGAAGGAGCCCACGGCGGAGTTGTAGGCTTTGCTGGCGGTCTCGAGTCCGCGGCCGACCTTGTCGAGATTGTCGGCGAATCCGGCGATCCGATCGTAGAGCGCGCGGCCCAGATCGGCGATTTCCTCGGCATTCTTCGAGATGGATTCCTGGCGCCAGCCA